>PWFM01000170.1 GCA_003553895.1 Syntrophomonadaceae bacterium
AACATGGAACGGCTATAGACGCCAAACCGAATTACGCACTCGCTGCTTAAATAAAGCAGCGCATCCCTCCTTTCCCTGGCCGGGGGAAAGAACAGGGGTGTCAAAAAACCGGCCTACCGTTACAGCGGCTGTCCCTCCGCTGTTGCGGGAAACCTAAAGGGACTGGCAAAGTCGGATCCTGTTCCGGGGAGCCGACAGCGCGAGAAACAAAACCGGGACTAAGCTTGTAGAAGCTTCTGCAGCCAGGCTTTCGGACGCGGGTTCGATTCCCGCCGCCTCCACCAATTAATAAGCAAAAAAAAAGCGCGAGCCTAGGGCTCGCGCTTTCTATAATAATGAATAATGGGATCAGGTATTGAAATGCTAGTTTTGAGGAAAATAAATTAGGATTTGAAACGAAAGAATTTGAAAAATACATTACTATTGTTCCTACTTTTCATTGAATCTATGCTATTATATATACATCATGGCGAGACAATTACGTATCGAATATCTTGGAGCAGTCTACCACATAACAACAAGAGGAAATGCCAGGAACAGTATATTCCGTGATGATCGGGATCGCAAAAGTTTCCTTAAAATCCTCTCCGAGGTTGTCAATAGATACAACTGGCTTTGCCATGCCTACTGTCTAATGAATAACCACTACCATCTCCATGTAGAAACACTCGAAGGCAATCTTTCCCAGGGTATGAGGCAGCTTAACGGTATCTATACCCAGCGATATAATAAAAGCATGAACATGTGGGGCATGTCTCCCAGGGGAGGTATAAGTCTATCCTGGTGGACAAAGAAAACTATCTCCTGGAGTTGTGTCGCTACGTGGTGCTTAATCCGATCCGGGCCAAACTGGTGGAGTTACCTGAACAATGGCAGTGGAGCAGTTATCAGCACACAGCAGGACGTGACGAGCCCCCGGAATACCTTACGGAAAGCTGGATTCTCGGCTTCTTTGATACCAACAGGTTTGCTGCTCAAGAGCAGTACCGCAAATTTATCAGGGATGGTATAAGCAGTAAGCTGCCATCGCCCTTGAAGGATCTTGAAGCTCAAGTATTGCTGGGAGACGCTGAGTTTCTATTTCGGTTCAAAGCTTTGCTCCAGGAAAAAGAGGGTATAAAAGAGATACCGCGGAATCAGAGATATGCCAGCCGCCCCGGACTTGAAAAAATCTTTAGGGAAAGCCTTAATCAATCAAAAACTATAAGAGATGAAAAGATATATGAAGCCAGTGTTACATATGGTTATACCCTGAAGGAGATATCTGATTTCCTTGGTATTCACTACACCACGGTCAGTAAGGTAGTGCGGGAGATAGACCTGCTAAATGACCCGCTGGCCCTGCATGACCGCATGATTCGAGAAGGAGGATAATTATGAAGACATTTCAGGAGTTAATGACAAAAAAGTCAACACTCAAGGGCCTTTATATCACAATGGAAAATCCAACGATCATAGAACTTGCCAAGGTAGCCGGTTATGATTTCGTTAGAATTGACGGAGAGCACCATCTTTTTGACAACGCCACCTTGGCCGAGATTATCCGAACTGGAACAAACCTTGATCTCCCCGTTCACATGAGGATTGCTGATCTGGAGGATATCACACAATTGCTCGATTTTGGCCTGACCGGGATTGTCGTTCCAAACTGCAATACTGTTGAACGAGCTAAAGAAGCGATCCAGTTAGTTAAGTTTCACCCACTGGGGGCACGCGGTATAGGCGGGGCAACCCGTGCTGTTCGCCTAGCCGGTTGCAGTTTAAAAGATTATGTAAAAAAGGCCAATGATATCGTTGTACTGACCATACAGATCGAGGATGCCCGGGCTTTGGATTGCCTGGATGAGTTGCTCAGCCTGGACGGTATTGATATGGTTACAACGGGGACCGCCGATTTGTCGCAGTCGATGGGTATTCCTGGTCAAAATAATGATCCACGAGTAACAGAGATAGAGAATGTTATAATTCGCAAAACTCTTGAATATGGGAAACAGCCTTGCATTAAAGTTGGTAACCGCAGCAGATATGATCAGCTGGTATCCTGGGGAGTCAAAGTTTTTAATGTGGGCAGAGATGAAGCACTGCTGCAAAATGCCATGATTAAATCTTTGCAGGAATACGATGAATAACTTTTTTTATAATGGGGTGGGGTAATTAATTCTATATCCCGTTTATATAAAGTACTAAGTTATTTAATAAGCTTAACAAGGTAATAAAGGAGATCTATATCAAGATGAATTATTATAAAAAAGTCCTGGTTACCATTCCTTTTCAACCGGATATAATAAAAGGTTTTCACGACTATCTCGACAAACTACAGGAAAAAAATTTCGAGGTAATCGTAGATCACAGGTACAGAACCCTTACAGAGGATGAACTAATTGAACAACTGTCCGGTGTTTATGCTCATGTGGTTTCTTTAGAGACTGTAACAGAAAAAGTAATTCAGGCCGCAGATTCTTTAAAGGTAATTTCCAGGATGGGCGCCGGCTATGACCGGGTGGATGTGAAAGCTGCTACCAGGCATGGAGTGGCGGTGACAGTTACTCCCGGAGCTAATGCTGAACCTGTCGCTGAGTATACGGTAGCGTTGATGATGTCCCTGGCAAGAAGAATAACTGAAATAGATCGAATGTCAAGGCGGGGTATATGGAAAAACTATTTTGGCACCTCCCTCAGTCAAAAAACCCTGGGAATCATCGGCTTGGGAAACATTGGCAAACAAGTAGCAAGGTATGTTTCCGGTTTTGATATGAAAATACTAGCATACGATAAATTCAAGGACGAAGAGTATGCCGAAAAGTACAATATTTACTACTGTTCTGTTGATGAACTTGTCAAAAAGAGTGACTTTATTACGATAAGTGTTCCGCTGGACGCTACTACCCGTAATTTGCTTGGCGAGAGAGAATTTAACCTGTTGAAACCCTCCGCCATGCTCATAAACTGTGCCCGTGGTGGAATAGTTGATGAGGTTGCGCTTTTTGAAGCATTAAAAGATAAAAGAATAGCTGGAGCGGCTCTAGATGTTTTTAAGGAGGAGCCCGTTAACATGGACAATCCACTTCTTACGTTGGATAATGTCATCATTTCTACGCATACTGCGGGGAAGACATACGAGGGTAGGGGCAAAGTTATTGAAATGGCTTTCCAGAATGTTGTAGACGTTTCTGAAAACAGGGCTCCAAAAGGTATTGTCAACCTTGAGGCTCTTGATTAAAACAAGACGAAAAGCCTTTCTACCTTGATAGGGAAATCTGTTTTCGCTCAAAAAACCTGGATTATCCCTCCTACAGGTAGGTTTTGATTCTATTGCTTAATAGATCTCTATTTGCTATAATACCCCTGCGAGGGCGTGTAGCTCAGTTGGGAGAGCACTTGGCTCGCATTCAAGAGGTCAGGGGTTCGAATCCCCTCACGTCCACCAGGTAAGGGTTTTCGGGCGTCGAGGATTGCCTGAAAACCTTTGTCGTAGATGACTAAAAAGGCAAAGTAGAATGGAGGTCTATAAATGAATACAGGTATTACCAGGCACCCTCTGGGCATTGCCCTGATTGCCGTAGTGTTTATCACTATGATTTTTGTGCTTTCCGCATGCGACGAAGGTCCGGGTAACGGGACTGTCGAAGAGGGTGCAATAACTGTACCGGATGACTATTCATCAATCCAGGACGCTATAGATGCGGCGGAAGACGGAGATGTTATTGTCGTTAGTACCGGAACTTACAATGAAAACATCAATTTTGAGGGAAAAAATATTACCCTGCGCAGCACCAATCCTGAAGATCCAGATGTCAGGGAGCAGACCGTAATAGACGGTGGGCGTACCGGTTCAGTGGTTACGTTTGAAAACGAAGAAAGTGAAGAAGCTGTAATATCTGGTTTCACCATCACCGGCGGAGGTGGTACCAGGACCACCCTTGAATTCGTAGTTGAGGGTGAAACGAGGGAAGAGCAAGCTTATTATGGTGGTGGGATGATAATCATTAACGGTAGTTCTCCCACTGTGTAAAACAATACTTTTGTTAAAAATGTAGCTGAAAGAGGCGGAGGGATCATGGTTCATGAATCTTCTCCGATGATCAGCAATAACAACATTAAAGACAATACTTCAACCGGTGGTGGCGGAGGCCTCTTCCTCGCCCATTCATCAGCAGTCAGCGTGAACAACAACGAAATATCCGGTAATGTAGCTGAAAGAAGCGGTGGTGGAATTGCTGTCAGCGGCCAGGGTGATGAATCATCGATCTTAGAAGGCAACACCATTTCCAATAACCGCGCTCAGAACGGTGGTGGTTTTTCGATTTTTGAGGCTGAGCCGGACATTCTCAACAACACTATTCTTGACAATATTTCTCATCAGTCCGGTGGAGGAATGTATATCTTTAGAGCTTCCCCCTATGTATCAGGTAATGATCTGAATGATAATACCGCAGATTCAAGGGGGGGCGCACTAGCTGTTTTCTACGAATCATCACCGCAGTTTGAGAATAATATGATCATCGGCAATAACGCAGTTGATGCGGGGGGAGGAATAATGGTTTTTATGAACTCCGATCCCATATTTGACAATAACGTAATTTCCGATAACCGGTCCCGAAATGGTGGCGGAATAGTTGTTATTGATGGATCAGCACCTGAATTTACTGCTAATGAGATTTCCAGCAACAATTCGGAACGAAATGGTGCCGGTGTTTATGTTCAGGCCGCATCGGCTATTTTCGATAATAACAACATCAGTGACAATGACGCCCGGCGAGACGGTGGAGGAGGGTATGCAGCTGTTGAAGCTGTAATAACTTTAACCAACAACATATTTGAAAATAACAGAGCCAGTAATGGAGGAGCTGTATTTTTGCTTGAGGAAGCAGTACTCGAATTGAGTGATCCTGATGATAACACCTATGACGGTAATGCTCCGGATGATATAAGAGAAGAGTAATCATGTTGCTGCTTGCAGAAATATCGATCGCTGATTTACATAAGGAATGAGTCATTTTAAACCGGAGATGTCATAATGGCTGCTCGATGCTGATTCGGGCAGCCATTTCTTAAATTGATTCTACTTTTTGATAGCTTAAAGAATGTTTTTGATTTGTAATAAATTTGTAGAATCGGTTTTTTACAATAGGGCAAATTGCTGCAGACGGTTATACCTTTATCCGTATACCACCTTACTTATATTGTCCTAGGGTAAGTAGATCTGGACTGCGTATGAAACATGGATGAAGAACAGGGACAAATCAATTCTCTTGCATTCATGCGTGAAAAGCCCATACGTTTATGGGTCATTACAATATAGCAAAACTGTGGAAAAGATGATGAAGATGGTGTTTATTGCAAACTGGATCAGGAAGATCTGACTGAGATAGAAGGAAAGTTAAATAAACCGCCCGACCAACCACTGTCAGTTAAGTCGGGCTATAAAGAGGTTTACAAATGCAGATAACTAAAAGGTTTTCTTACCCGATATTAGTTTTAGGTTTACTAGCCATGACTATGCTAATAATTGGTGGCTGTAATGATGATAGGGATATCTCACTAAATAGTGATGATTTAGAGATAGATTTTGAATCTGAAAATGGAAAGGATCATAAAGATATGGAACACGAAAAGGCTTTTCTTAACGATTCTGTACCTCCTCTGGATTTAAAGGTTCCGGTAAAACTGGAAACGGCGACCCTCGGTATGGGCTGATTTTGGGGTCCGGATGCCCGGTTCGGGCAGATAGAAGGCGTTTACAGGACCAGGGTGGGTTATGCCGGTGGAACCCTGGAAGATCCTACTTATCATAATCTTGGAGATCATACCGAAGTTTTTCAGATTGACTTTGATCCCGAGATCCTGTCTTATGGAGATATTATGGAGATATTTTGGGAGAACCATAATCCAGCCGCTAGAAGTTGGTCCAGGCAGTATATGGCCATGGTTCTTTATCATAACGAAGCACAGGAGGAAGTGGCCCGAGAAAGTAAAAAAATGTTAGAACAGCGGCTGGGCACCAGAATCCATACGGAAATTCAATCCCTGGACAGGTTTTACCTGGCTGAAGATTACCATCAGAAATATTACTTGCAAAACGTGGAGGAACTGGCCGTTGAAATAAAATCCTATTACTCCGATATTGAGGGCCTGGTTAATTCGACACTTGCAGCCCGCCTGAATGGTATTGCCGGTGGTTACGGCGATCCAGCCCTTTTGGAGAAAGAACTTGAAGATTACGGTCTGTCCCCTCGCGGCAAGCAAATAGTGCAGGATGTGGTTTATTAAATTAAATACATATGAATTAATGAACTACTGATTTTTATAATTTAAATTTTTAAACAGCTACAACTAAGCAGAATTCTTCTCTATGATCTTTGGTAAAACTAAAGTTATTTTTATAGTTCTGCTTAAAAACAGGGCATGGAAAGTTGCCCTGTTTTTTTAATTTCATAAAAATACATTTACAGGAATAAATGTAGCTATTGAAAATGGCTTATATATTAAACCCTTGCAGGTTTGGGTAAGAGTGGTGTCACACTTATTTCATCTCACCTTTTGGTATGCTATAATGATGACATTAGCAGGCGGTACGATATTCCTAGCTATATATATTTGTAACATGAAAAATTATGGGGACGTAGCTCAGGGGGAGAGCGCTTGATTCACATTCAAGAGGCCGTGGGTTCAAAACCCTCCGTCCCCACCAAAAGACAAATAGGGGTCAGGTCTTGAATTGTCACTTTTTCAAGAACTGACCCCTCCATTAACATAAAATGATAAAAAATTAGGCCGTTTCTGGTTTAGGTTTGATTAATTTGTCTTCTGCTAATTTAATGATTTTATCGTCGCTAAGTCTTTTGCATTGATATTTATTATCGGCCGTTATTGCAACTATTTCATATTCTATGCCAAATCTTGATTTAACTTTATCGCCTACCTTGAACATATAGATCCCCTCCTGGAAGTTTTTTAAATCCCATAAAGCACCTAAATGTTCAGGTCACAAAGATGGTCAGGCTCCTTTTTCTCTCTTCTTTGTCTGCAATGCACATTGTCAGGCGAAGTTCTTTTATTGCGTTAATTTTATCTTCATTGCGACAACTCTTCTGCTTGTAGCATACCACAGCTTAATGTAACGATCAATTCAAAAACTTCCTGCCATAAAATAAAAAGTGGATGTTTTGAAATTTTTAGCGCCGTTTTATGTGGTATAATATCGTGGCTTTGTGGTGGTGCGTATAATAGGAGGGAATACTTGTGGGCAAAGGGTATTACTGTGAAAAGGCTGAACGCCATATTGCAAAACTGTGTCTGGAAATAGGTGAACGTTGTGTAGGCAGCTCGGGAAACAGGAAGGCGACGACTTATGCCGCTGCGGTTATGAGGGATTTGGGGTTTTATGTTGAGACGCCGGGTTTCGGTTGTTTCGATTGGCAAGATCGAGGCTCTGCGCTTGTTGTTGGAGGTGAGTCTTTCCGGGTATTGAGCAATCCTTATACCCTGGGTGGGGAAATCAAGGCCCCCCTGAGCCCGGCTGCCTCCGTGGAAGAGCTGGAGCAGGTGGCAGCGAAAGGAAGGATTGCTTTTCTGCACGGGCAAATCGCAGCAGAACAGTTGATGCCTAAAAATTTCACATTCTACAATCCAGCTGAGCATCGCAGGATTAATAAACTTCTCGAGAGCAGGGGTTTTAAAGCGGTTATCGCTGCAACTTCTTATAATCCTGAAGCGGCAGGAGGAATCTATCCTTTTCCATTGATTGAAGACGGAGACTTTAACCTGCCGGGGGTGTACATGACCGAGAGCGAAGGAGAAAGGTTCCTTGGTTTGTATCAGGAAGAAAAGGTGTTCCTAAAAATAGATACAGAAAGAAAACCTTCTGCGGGGTGCAATGTCATTGGCCGCAGAGGCGAAAAACCCTCTCAAAGAATTGTAGTCATGGCCCACATAGACAGTAAAAAGGGGACCACCGGGGCGATTGATAATGCCACAGGTACTGCTGTTCTGCTTGTGCTTGCAGAAATGCTGGCAGGTTACAACGGACGGATGGTTGTGGAGCTGGCAGCCGTGAACGGAGAAGACTATTATTCCAACCCCGGTGAGATGCTCTACCTGGAGGAAAACAGAGGCCGTTTTGATGAGATCATCCTGGGCATCAATATCGACGGGGCCGGATACTGCGGCGGTTCTGCTGCTTATTCGTGCTACGAATGCCCGGAAGAGATTAAAACGGCGGCCCGGAAAGTATTTGATAAAAACGGCCTGGTCGAGGGAGAGCCCTGGTACCAGGGCGATCATGGGCTGTTCCTGTATAATAACCGTCCCGCCCTGGCCATAACCTCGACGGCCCTGGAAGATCTGCTTAATATTGCCCACACCCCGGATGACAAACCGGAAATTATCGATTATGATCAAATAGTTGAGGTCGCCGGCACTGTTTATGAACTGCTGATCAACATTTCTGAACGGTGCTAAAAAAATTAATTACAAGCTGGCGGGGAGGCAGAGATACCCTTGGATTTCTTATTTATAATTGCGATTGCCCTAATTTTGAACCTGATGCTGATAACTTTTGCAATCATCGACCTGATGAAACGTGATAATGTTAAATACCTGTCTAAAACGGGATGGATAATCATGATGGCTTTTGTGATTTTCAGCGCGGCTATCTACTTACTGATTGGGCGCGGGGAAGACCGGGCTTTTGACTAGAGTTTCTTTATGATCGGGTAAAAATGCTAACCATGCTTTCAGCTTGCCCTAAACAAAGCAGTAGGTAAAACCGGCTCACTTTCATATGAAGGATGAAAAAATAGGATGTACTCATTTAATTTCAGCGTCGAAAAAAGTTACAAACTTTATGCTTCCCTGGCCTTAACCGGACCGGAACTGAAAATAGAAAAGGATATATTACTAATAATTGAAAAAGGCTTGATTACCGGCCTGGAAAAAGTATCGTCCGCGAATTTGTCTTTCGGGGATAATCATGACTTCCAAGTTATAAAACTGGACCGGAGCTTAACTCTTGTCCCCTGTTTAATCGATGCTCATGTCCACCTGGCTTTAGATGGAATCAACTTTAAAGATTCCCTTTACCTGTGGGATCATGAAGAGGCCCTGCAGACCAGAATTGAAAAGGACCTGCAGGCTGTGGCAGAGGCCGGAATTGGCGCGGTCCGGGACGGCGGCGACTGCAGGAGGGTTAACCTGGCCGCGAGAAATGGCCGGGGTGGTGCAAGCCGGAATGATGCTTTGAAACCCAGGGTTGTTTCCACCGGTGAAGCGGTGCGCAGAGAAAATGGCTATGGATCATTCCTCGGCCGCGGTTACAGGAAACCACAAGAAATTCCTGCCTTTATAGAAACGCTTCATGTGGCAGGTGTGGACCAGGTCAAGGTAATTGCCTCCGGCCTGGTCAATTTTAACGAGTACGACCGGGTTGATGGAAAACCTTTGGCACCAGAGGAGCTAAAAGCTGTTGTTTTCCACGCCCACCGGTGGGGCTTGAAAGTTATGGCTCACGCCAGTTCGGATGAGGCCGTAAAGGTAGCTGTGCGGGCGGGGGTAGATTCAATCGAGCACGGTTACTTCGTGAAGAAGGATACTCTGCAATTAATGGCTGATTCCCGGGTAGCATGGGTGCCGACCATCGCTCCGGTGGCTGCCCTGGTTGATGGGAGATCGCTTGAAAGTGCCTCCGGCCGGAAACATGGTTTGATCAAGAGAATTTATGAGGAACATATCGAAAAGCTGCTCTTTGCTTTAGACAGTGGGGTTGTTCTGGGAGTGGGCAGCGATGCAGGGGCCCCGGGAGTCAGACACGGTGCCGGGCTGTTTACAGAAATGGATATGTATGCCAGAGGTGCTCTTTCAAACCGGACCATACTGAAAGCCGCTACTTTGGCTAATGCGCAAATTTTAGGCCTTGATGGTAAAATGGGTGCCATCAGCAGAGGTTTTCTACCTGAGTTGATTGCTGTGCAAGGTAATCCCATCGATGATCTAAGTGTCCTTAAACAGGTGCAGATGCGATTTGGCGCCGGGAAGTATGGCAGCTTTAAAGATGAGGTTTCTCCCCGGCAGGTAGGACCCGGGATATTTGGTTGATCAGGTTGAATTATTTTGTTGCTAACAAAACAGGGGCCGTGGAATATATATCCAGGCACGCTTAACGGGGAACCATTCCCTTAATACCCTTCACCACCCATCTTACCGCCTACAATGATACAATCTAAAGTCCATTACCGTGAGTTTGAGGGGGGTTTTAAGGGACTGAACCCGGTAACCAGTTAAAATAGGATAAGTGAGGTTTGACTTAAATGACAATTGAAGTCCAGGCTGCAAGCGCCCTCCATAAATTAAAACGAAAAATTCCCTATTCCTGGGACCTGAATATTTACCGGGGCTGCAGTCATGGCTGCCGTTACTGTTATGCCCTTTATTCTCATCAATATAATCAATTCGGGAGCAGTAATCCGGGTAAGGGTAAAACTCATAAACCTGGAATGGATGCTACTGCTAAAAATATTACCCCGCCGGAAGCGGTAGACAGCGGTTTCTTTTCCGATATCTACGTTAAGACCAATATTGTTGAGTTGCTGGAAAAGGAACTCAGCGCCGACAGCTGGAAGCAAGAGGTGGTTAATATCGGCGGAGTTACCGATAGCTATCAGCCAGCTGAAGCGAACTACCGCCTGATGCCTGAGATATTAAAGCTCTTGATTAAGCACAAAACTCCGGCCATCATTTCCCCCAAGTCAGACTTGATCCTGCGGGACTATGATTTGATTGACCAACTTTCACAGCTTACTTACATTAATGTGGCCTCAACTATTACCACCATGGATGAAAACCTGCGCCGCATCATCGAGCCCGGTTCGGCTCCTTCCGCAGCCCGGTTTGCCATGCTCAAGGAATTCAGAAAAACCAACGCCTCGATTGGTCTTCATGTTATGCCCATTCTGCCTCTTATAACCGACTGTGAAGATAATTTTGACCGCCTTTTTTTTGCGGCAGCGGATTGCCCTGTCCATTATGTGCTGCCCGGAGTCCTTTATTTAAGGGGTAGAACCAGGCCCTACTACTTAAAGTTTATAGATGACCTGTTTCCTGAGTTAAAAGAGCGGTACAGTGAACTTTACAAAAAAGGTGGGGCTGACAAGGCCTACAAAACCGAACTATACCAGGTTGTGAACCGGCTGCGGGATAGGTACAACCTTTCTGGCAGTTACATGACGCCGATGCGGGAAAAACTGAAGAATTAATCGAAGAAGTTTTAAAGCCGGGCAGACAGTGAGAGACGATTTGATTTTTCCCGTACCTGACTATGCCGGGGAGATTACCCGCCCCGTGCTGCTTATTCCTGCGCTTCAAGCGCGGTTTTTCTTTCAAGCGCTTTTTGCCTTTTCTTCTCCATTACGGCGGGGGCAAAACGGTTAGTGCCCCATACACCGGCCAGGATGGCGGCGGTGCCGACGAGGTGGTACCAAAATACCAGTTCGCCACGGAATACTACCCCGGCAGTAATGGCTACTACCGTAACCATATTGGCGAATACCGACCCCTGGGGGGCCGTTATTTTGCTGAGGACAAAGTTATAAAGGAAAAAGGCTACCACCGACGAAAAGACTCCCAGGTACAGGACCGGAACCCATTGCTCAGCCAGGGGCGCAAAATAGACTTCCAGTTTCCCGGCGTTATAGTGTTCACCAAGCGCAATGGAGTTAAAAACGATCGCTCCAAATACCATCATGATCCAGGTGGTCCGGATCGGGGGGTGTTTTATAGAAGCACGGCGGGAAAATATGTTAAAGCTGGCTCCGGCAATAACGGCAGCCAGCAGGAAAATGGTGCCCATCGGGTTAACCCCGGCTATGGACTGGGCGTCCATAAAAATAATAAAAATGGCCCCACCAACAGAAGCTATAATGAAGAAAAGCTGGATCCGGTTAGGGTACTCCCGCAGGAAGATGGCGGCAAATATAGCTACGAAAATAGGAATTATGGCGATCATCATCCCTGCATAGGATGATGATGTGAGCAGGATGCCTGTTGTTTCGGAGGCAAAATACAGGATGGGCTGAAAAAATGCCAGTGGCAGCAGGTTTATATAGTCGGCGGGGGTGACGCTTATTTTAATCAGACCAAAAACCCGCAGTATGAACATGGCCAGGACGGCGGCGGCAAAGCGCAGGCCTAGCAGATGAAAAGGGGATAGCTGATCGAGCGCGCCCCTGGTAAACATAAAAGAAAAGCCCCAGGTCAGGGCTACTCCCACCCCGGCCATGTAAGGCAGGTATTGTGTTAATTTCGTCAAAGCCGTTCACCCTTTTTGTCGAACTAAGCACTACTATACAACAAACAGAGGTGGCGTGGAAGGGGGTAGGCTAAAACTTTGTTTTACTTCTTTTGTATTAACGATTACCCTTGATTATTCCAACCAAAAATGGATAATATAAACTATAGGATCGGCAAATAAAGACTCAAACTTTAACAGGCAGGATTATCTTGTACTGATGGCAACTATATTTAATAAACTGTTTTATGCGCCTGTTTTCAGTATCGAGGACCTGGATCTGATGCCGCGGCAATCTAAAAAGAAGGCCGGGTTTATTAAATAGAAAAGGGGGTAATTATGTTGTGGGGAGCGACTAAAAAGATGACTAAAAAGATGTCGTTCGGTATATCGGCGCTGGTCCTACTTGGGGCTCTGGTAGCTTTAATGATCTTCAGTGGGGGCTGCAGCAGGACAAAGGTGACAGAAGACTTTTTTCAATCTTATCGGGTGAGGCAGGGAACAGTACTGGAAATATATAATCCCAACGGGCCGGTCTCAATTACAGGCGCAGATATCGAAGAAGTGGAAATAACCGCTCTGAAAGAGACTTACCGGGGGCAATCGGCCCTTGACCAGGTGGACATATTTATCGACATTGACGCCACTATGGTCATTGAAACCATGTATCCCGATGAGGAGCTCGACGTGACTGTCAGCTACAATATCAAGGTGCCGGAAGGGGTTTGGGTTTCCATTATCGAGTGCTCCAACGGTAATATCGATGTCCAGGGTGTAGCCGGTAATCCTGTTCTTTCAACCTCCAATGGAAACATTAATGCCAGAGAAGTGGAAGGCATTGTTTCCGCCCGCAGCAGCAATGGCAACCTCTATCTCAGCGAGATTGCCGGCCTGGCTTACTTAAGGACCTCTAACGGCAATATCAATGCTGAACTTTTCGAACTTGGGGAAGATCTGGAAATCGGAACTAGCAATGGATCGATTAAACTCTCTATTAACCCCGAACTGGCTCTCAACCTGGAAGCATATACATCAAACGGGGAAATTAACTTCAATAACCTCAGCCTGGAAACCACCCTGTTGGAGCAGACAGCCCTGGTTGGTAGTATGAACGAGGGCGGACCTGTGCTTAATATTAGTACCTCTAACGGTTCAATTGACCTGGCCCGGCTGCAGTAACTTAAATATTTGGCGGAGGCAGCATACATGGTTACAAATCAAGCAGTTGTTTTTGCCACTTTGGCCCTGGCCCTGGGTTTTTTTATCTGGGGCCGCTGGCGCTATGATCTGGTTGCCGTTTTGGCCCTTCTTTTCCTTACCGTAGCCGGTATAGTTCCCGGGGAAGAAGCTTTCTACGGCTTTGGTCATCCGGCGGTAATTACCGTAGCTGCCGTGCTGATTCTGAGCCGGGCTTTGATGAATTCAGGCCTGGTTGATTATATCGTCCGGATTATGGGCCGGGTCAACAACCATCCCAACTTGCAGTTCGTCATGCTCGTGACAGCAGTGACAATTTGCTCGGCCTTTATGAACAATATTGGGGCATTGGCCCTTTTTATGCCGGTTGCCATTCGCATAGCCCGCAAAAACAAGCGCTCTCCCTCCATCCTGTTGATGCCTCTCGCCTTCGGATCGCTTTTAGGCGGCCTGATGACCCAGATCGGCACCCCACCCAATATAATTATTTCCCTGTACCGGGAAGATACTGCTGCCGGCGGGCAGTTTGGGATGTTTGATTTTACCCCGGTAGGGGCCGGGGTAGCCCTGGCAGGGGTATTATTTATCTTTTTAATCGGCTGGCGTTTGCTCCCGGTCCGAAAGACCCGCCTGTCATCCGAAGACTTGTTTGAAATTGACAACTACCTTACAGAGGTCTATGTACCTGATGGATCAAAATTTGCCGGGAAAAGAATCCTGGATCTGGGTCATGCTACGGGAGGAGATGTAACCGTTGTCGGGCTGGTCCGTAATAAGACAAAGCTACCCTTCCTCTCTCCGTACCGGGTTTTTGAAGAAGGAGATCACATCATCATTAAGGCCAACGCTGAGGATCTAAAAGAATTCCTAGATGTAACCGGTTTGATGCTGGCCGGTTCCCGCAAGTTGAACGCTGAAGACCTCCGCTCCGATGATATCAGTGTTGCTGAGGCGGTGGTCACCACGAACTCAGCCCTGGAAGGCCAGACAGCACGAACTTTAAACCTGCGATCCATTTACGGGATAAATCTTTTAGGGGTGTCCAGGGAAGGAGCCAGTTTGCAATCCCGTCCCGACCGGGTCCGCTTCCGCGCCGGAGACGTCCTTCTTCTGCAGGGAAGGTCCGAAGCGCTGAAAGAAGTTATGTCGACTCTGGGCTGCCTGCCTTTGTTGGAAAGGGGCCTGAACCTGGGCCGACCTCCTCGCCTGCTATTGTGCGTTTTCATATTTATTTCTGCCCTTGTCCTTACCACTGCCGGGATTCTGCCCATTCAAGTTTCTTTTGCTGCAGCGGCTGCTGTCATGATCCTGCTGGGATTTGTGGCCTTGCGGGAGATTTATGAAAGCATTGACTGGCCTGTGATCGTGCTGCTGGGGGCGATGATCCCCGTTAGCAAAGCGTTGGAAACCACGGGCGGAGCCGGGGCGCTGGGGAATGCTATCAACAATTTAGCCGGAAGCTTTGCTTCCTGGGCTATCCTTGGTCTGATCCTGGCCTTGACCATGCTCCTGTCCAATGTGGTTAACAATGCCGCCGCCGCCCTTTTAATGGCCCCTGTGGCACTCAGCGTAGCTGCCGGAATGGGCGCTTCAGCGGATCCTTTTCTAATGGGCGTGGCCGTGGGGGCTTCATGTGCTTTCCTGACTCCGATCGGACACCAGTCCAATACCCTGGTCATGGGTCCCGGGGGCTATCACTTTGGAGATTACTGGCGCATGGGCCTGCCTCTGACCCTGCTTCTTCTGGCCATTACAGTACCCCTGATCATGCTGGTCTGGCCGCTCGGTTATTAAAGTTTAACCTCAACCCCCGGTTAATGGTATAATATAAGCTCACCGGACTGGTTTTATCAACAATTAAACCGTTCTCCGGCACCGGAAAGATCTAGAGGAGCAGCCGCCGTCGATGAATATTGATATTATTCAAATTACAATTATACTTGCTGCGGTCATTATATTTTTTGTTACCGGATGGATCCGGATGGACATAGTCCCGCTTTTGATCCCTTTTGCTCTTGTCGTTACCGGACTGGTAAGCGCAGAAGAAGTTTTTCTCGGCTTCAGCAGCTCTGCAGTTATCACGGTGGCTTCCCTGTTTGTAATTACTACGGGACTGGTGCGCAGTGGAGTGGTTAACCGGGTGGCCGACAGCCTTAACCGCTTGACCGGCACAAGCGACCTGCGTTTGATGCTGGCCGGCACGGCCCTTCCCGGCATTGTGGCCGGGTTCATTATTGTTACCGCTACGGTTCTGTTTTTCATTCCGACCCTAATGAGAATGGCTTTTCAGGCTGGTTTATCAAGATCACGCCTGCTGCTGCCGCTGGTTTCATCCTGCCTGCTCGGAGCAAACCTGACCCTGATTGGGGCTTCCCACAACCTTGTTGTTAACAGCCTGCTTGAAGAGTACATGGGTTACGGCTTTGCCTTCTTTGAATTTATGCCTCTTGGAGCCATCCTGCTCCTGGTGGGGGTTTTCTACAGCGTTTTTCTGGGCTGGCGCCTGCTGCCCGCTGAAGACCCGGGCAATGGCAGTCCTGATTCAGCGCGGCCTGATTTGATAGAAACCTATGACCTGGTCGATCGGCTTTGGGAAGTATGGGTCCAGGATCAATCTCCGGCGGTTGGAAAGACAATTAGGGATATGGGGCTCGGTGAAAGGTTTGGTCTTTGCGTGGTGGCTGTGGTCCGCTCGGATTATCAGCTTCCTGTAGATCAAACAGAACTTCGGATCCAGCCCGGTGATGTTTTGCTGGTACTGGGCAGCGAAAATAGGCTGATTGAACTGGTTGAAAAAGAGGGCCTCTTCCTGGCCGGCCATCCGAGGGAACAGAAAAGGCTGCCTCTCAGCACGGCAGAAATGGTTGAGGTGGTGGTTCCTCCGCGTTCACCCGTGATCGGCAGGACCTTGACTGAAATAGATTTTCGGGAAAATACCGGGCTAAGCGGGATTGCTCTCTGGCGTAATGGCACACCTTACAGGACTGACGTGGGCCACATTCCCCTTCAAGAAGGAGACGGGTTGCTATTGTTTGGGGACCGCACTAAAACCAGAAGTTTTAAGCCGGGAGAAAAATTTCGTTGGCTGCATGCCCCTCGCCGAGAAGAAGCCCCGCCGGAGCTCCGTTCTTATGGTCCTTACGCTATCTTGATTTTACTCCTGGTCATTCTCAGCGCGGCTTTAAACTGGCTGCCTGTGGCTGTGGCCGCCGTAACCGGCGCTGCTTGTATGGTCCTGATTGGACTTCTAAAGCCCCGGGAAATTTATGAGAGCATTGAGTGGCGGGCGATCATCCTTATTGGCTGCCTTTATCCACTGGGTTTAGGTCTGCAAAACAGCGGAGCCTCCTCATTGTTGGCCAATATCCTGCTTGTGGCCAGCAATAACAATCCGCTGCTGGTCCTGGCATTAATAGCCCTGGTCAGTATCTTGCTTACTCAGCCTATGCATAATGTGGCAGCTGCCGTGATCATGACCCCGGTAGCCCTGAACGCGGCCCAAACTCTTGCTGTTAACCCAAAAACATTTGTCATGGCCGTGGTCGTCGGCGCTTCGGCTGCTTTTATGATGCCTATGGGCCATCCAATGACCCTGCTGGTCCAAAAAACAGGCAGCTACCGGGCTATCGATTACCTGAAATATGGGGCTGGTTTGACTCTGCTGGTTTTTGTGGTGATCATGATTGTTGTCCCCCTGGTCTGGCCCTTTTAAAGCGTCTCCGCTTCCATGCATTATATTTCCGGCAAGCTCTGCAGACACCTCTTATAACATTTTTCTGGGTGGATGAAGGTAATGGCAGGGCGGTGTCGAAAAGAAAATTACCGTAGTCTTTAAGCATTACAGCGGGGGC
Organism: Syntrophomonadaceae bacterium; assembly: GCA_003553895.1. Taxonomy (GTDB): domain Bacteria; phylum Bacillota; class Dethiobacteria; order DTU022; family DTU022; genus B1SED10-74M. Next base: position 17,329 of record PWFM01000170.1, read on the forward strand.
TGGTCAGTTAAAAGCCTTATATTCCCGGTTTGCCTCGCTATAGTAACGAAGTACCCAGGGCTTTTAAGGGAAGGAGCTGAATGAAGGTGAAAAGAAAAAAACTGGCAGTTATGTTTTCCGCTATCCTGGCAGTGTTGTTTATTTTCGCCTTAGCTGGCTGTGCTCCCGAGCCGGAACCGGTGGATGAGCCCGAAGAGGACCCTGTATTGGAAAATGAAGAAAATCATGAAATGGAGGATCCGGATCTCCCGACAAACTACTTCTGGCCCTGGCTCAGCCACGGTCAGCTTGCCCTTTCCAGCACCGAAGTAGTTGACGGCCCCCACCTTTTTGAATCTGATACCGGTTTTATAGGTGAATTTACCAGGGATGCAGAATACAGCGGCCGGGTGGTTTGGCTGGTCCAAAATACTGATGTTTTTGAAATTGAATGGATTACTTTAACCTTTGATGTTGAGTATTTTACTTTTCAGGAAAGGCAAATCAGGTTGAACTTTTTCTTTGAAATAGAAAACCTGGAGCCGGATCCGAAAGATAAAGGCGTGCAAATATTTGAAACAGATCTGGTCGAAGAACAGGAAGGCTTCCTGGTGCAAATTAAAAGGGTTGTCCTGGGCAAACAACAAGAAGGGAGCTTTACTGCCGATCCCATTGATTACGTGGCCCTGGATGTTGAAATGGCGGTAGTAGATAAACCATAAAGAAGGAGTGTTTGTACTTGAATTCAATAGACGAAAGGGCTGTAAATACGATAAGGTTTTTGGCGGTTGATGCTGTTGAAAAAGCTTCTTCAGGGCATCCCGGTTTACCCATGGGCGGAGCGGTGCTGGGTTACACTCTGTGGACTCGTTTTCTCAAGCACTCTCCCGATGCTCCTGACTGGGCTGATCGGGATCGCTTTGTTCTATCAGCCGGACACGGTTCTATGCTTCTCTACTCCCTGCTTCATCTTTTTGGTTACGACCTGCCGCTTGAAGAAATAAAAAATTTCCGCCAGTGGGGCAGTAAAACTCCCGGCCACCCGGAATTTGGCCATACTCCCGGTGTCGAAACCACAACCGGCCCTCTGGGCCAGGGTTTTGCCAATGCAGTAGGCATGGCTATCGCCGAGAGTCGCCTGGCCGCTGAATTCAACCGGCCAGGTTACCCCCTGGTCGACCATTATACTTATGTTTACACCGGTGACGGATGTATGATGGAAGGGATTACTTCAGAGGCGGCCTCGCTGGCCGGACATTTAAAACTGGGCAAGTTGGTATGTTTTTACGATGATAACAAGATTAGCATCGATGGATCTACCGAGATTACTTTTACCGAGGACGTGGGCAAAAGGTTTGAAGCTTACGGCTGGCAGGTCCTCAGGGTTAAAGAAGGGAACCGGATGGAAATAATTTCTGAAGCGATTTCCGAAGCTCGCCAGGAACAAGATCGCCCCACCCTGATCATGGTCCGGACTGAAATCGGTTATGGTTCTCCAGGCAAACAGGGAACGGCAGGGATCCATGGCGCCCCCCTGGGCGGCGAAGAAGTGCTTGCAACCAAAAAAAACCTGGGCTGGCCCCTGGAACCCGACTTTCATATCCCCCCGGAGGTTTACGAACATTTTTCCGGTTTCAAGCAAACCCTTAAGGCCAGAAAAGAAGAATGGGATGCCTTGCTGAGTGATTACCGCCATGAGTACCCAGAATTGGCCGAACGGTGGAACAACTGGTTCTCGGGGCGGGTTCCGGAAGAATTAGAAAATGATCCCATGCTCTGGGATTTTAAGGATCAGCCTCTGGCCACCCGGGCCGCCTCCGGCCAGGCGATGCAGGTTTTAGCCGAACACGTGCCCAACATGATCGGGGGTTCGGCCGACTTGAACTCATCTACGAAAACCGAGTTAAAGCAATTTGATTATTTTCAGGCTGATAACCGGGGCGGAAGCAATATCCATTTCGGGGTTCGTGAACATGCCATGGGCGGTATCCTATCTGGTTTGTTCCTGCACGGAGGGCTGCGCCCCTTCGGCTCGACTTTCCTGGTTTTCTTCGACTACATGAAACCTTCGGTTAGGCTGGCGGCCTTGATGGGCCTGCCGGTAGTTTATGTTTATACCCACGACAGTATCGCCGTCGGGGAAGACGGTCCCACCCACCAGCCGGTAGAGCAGCTATCTCACCTGCGTTCTATTCCCAATATGCATGTCTTAAGGCCGGCTGATGGCAGGGAAACGGCAGCAGCCTGGCTGCATGCCCTGCAGCGCCGCTGCGGTCCAACGGCCCTGATCCTTTCCAGGCAAAAGCTGCCCCAGCTGGCTGGAACCGGCAAAGAAGCCCTCAGGGGAGCCTACGTCATCCAACGTGAAAAGGGCGAAGACGCCGATCTGGTAATAATTGCGAGCGGCTCTGAACTGGATCTATCCCTGAAAGCAGCACGGGAGCTGGAGAGCAAAGGGCACAGCGTACGTGTGGTCAGCATGGTCAGCCGGGAGCTATTTTTGGCTCAGGATGAAGATTACAGGGAAGAAGTCCTGCCTTCTGCTGTTGAATGCAGGCTGATCGTGGAAGCAGCCCTGCCTGTGGGCTGGGAAAGCTTTACTTGTTCCGGGGGTGCGGTAATCGGGCTTGATGATTTCGGAGCTTCGGCCCCCGGACCTGTGGTTATGGAAAAGCGAGGTTTCTGCGTCGAAAATATAGTTCGGCAGGCGGAAGCTCTCCTTATTTAGCCGCGATTTAAACCGTGGCGAGGCTTAGACGTTACCCTATACTATTTGATTGACCTGCACTTAGAATAGTTTGTCCTCGTTAAATATTTCATTGGGCCCTTAATTCTGAAGGCCTGCGCAAATTTGGCAAGACTTTTGAAGAGATCCCGGAAACATCTATGTACACTGGGCTTATAAGGGCTCATTGTGGAAACCAACTTTTATGGAACTTGCTCGTCCAGGTTGGGCTTTTGCATACTAAAATACATGATGGAGAGGCGCTTGCCAGTGGATTGTCCTTGACCGTAAAGATATAATGAATATAAAGGCTCGAAGGCCGTATAAAAAATGAAACCGGTAAGTTCTATCAGGGAGGAACCAATTTGTCTGGAAAGCAAAGAAAAAATAAAGCTGTTTTTTCTCGGCCGGCGCTTGCGGCTTTTATTCTCATTATCACTGGTGCGGTTTTTCTTTATTTTTGGCCTGAATTTCCGGGCCAGGTGTGGACTGTTACCGATTATGCCGACCCTGAAGCGATTGAAGAAGAGGACTTATCTAAAGAGGATGATGCCGGGGAAGAGCCCCCGGCAGACCTTGAAGATGTAAATGATCCTTTTGAAGATCGAGATGACCATGAAGAGCCGCAAGAAAAAGCGGAAGAGCAGGAGGATAAGGTGAAGGAAGAAGCTGTGGAACCCGCAGAAGAAGAACTTACAACTCCTGATAAAGATTTGAAAGTGATTTCTGACGGAGATTGCCTGCTCGCCCTGGTGACCAAGGAAACAACCCTCAAAGAAGATTATGCTCCGGTCGATCTTGAAGCAATTCCGTCCTACATGAATCCTTCATACTCGATGCGACTGCGTTCTGAAGCGCTTGAACACCTGGAAAAGCTTTGGAAGGCGGCAAACGAAGACGGGGTCACTTTGAGTATCAGGTCCGCCTACCGAAGTTACGAGACCCAGAAGCAGCTTTTCAAAGACTATGCCAGCCGGCACGGGGAAGAAGAAGCTAACCGGTTCAGTGCCCGCCCGGGCCAGTCCGAACACCAGCTTGGAACGGCAGTAGATTTTGGCGGTACCGATGCTGATTTTACAGCCCGTTTTGGTCAGACAAAACAAGGCCGCTGGTTGGCTAAAAATGCCCACAAGTACGGTTTTGCCCTGAGTTATCCGCGGGACAAGGAAAGTATTACGGGATATATTTACGAGCCCTGGCATTTTCGTTATATTGGTGTTGATCATGCCCGGCAGTGGAAACAATCCGGCCTGACCCTTAAGGAGTACCTGGAAAAGCAGCCCCAGGAATTTGAATAAATCTACGCGCCGACCATCTAGCATAATGGAGGTATTGGTTATGACCGATCAAGAACAGTTGAGCCCGGAAGAAAAAACATTTGGCATGTTGTGCCCCCTTTCGGCCCTGGCCCTCTTTGTCCTGCCTTCATTCGGCAATATATTCGGGCCCTTAATAATCTGGCTGATCAAAAAGGACCAGTCGGCCTGGTTAGACCGGCAGGGCAAGGAGGCCCTTAACTTTCAGATCAGCATCGTTATTTATGTTTTTGCCGCCTTTTTCCTGATGTTTTTGCTGGCGATCACGGTTATCGGGATCCCCCTGGCTGTTTTGATCGGCCTTGGCCTGGCCGCTTTCTGGTTAATCATGGTTATTATGGCTTCTATTGAAGCCAATAACGGGAAGGATTTTCGCTACCCCCTCAGCATAAGGTTCATTAAGTAAATGCCGGGTAATATCCGAACAGGTGCTTGCAATCTGTTGGATAATGCCTTATGATGGAGTACAACACCGTATGGATTTGTATTCTTCAACAAGGCTCCTTGAACGGTGATTTCTTTAAAAGGGGGAGATAAAATATGACTAACGGTAGGCAGTTAACGCAGGATGATAAAACATACGGCATGCTGGCTCATCTTGCAGCTCTGGCTCAATTTGTGGTCCCCACTTTTGGTAATGTTATCGGTCCCCTGGTCATCTGGTTGATCAAGAAAGATCAGTCCGATTGGGTTAACAAGCAGGGAAAAGAAGCGCTTAACTTCCAGATTAGCATCGCAATTTATACCCTGATCTCTATAATCCTGATTCCCCTGATTATTGGGATAATCCTTCTCATCGGAATCGGGATCTTCTGGCTGATCATGGTAATCCTGGCCACTATCAGGGTTAGCGAAGGTGAAAGTTTCAGGTATCCGCTGAGTATCCGTTTTATCAAGTAATTTCCTACAAGCAAATATACCACCGCATTATATCCAAAAATCTACAAGGGATAGGGTAGAATCAATACCCATCCCTTTTCTAACCTTACGGAAGTTAATTCATACTAAGCGCTGGGCAAGAAATATAAAGGTTGACCCGGTCCGTCCGGGGAAAAGGAGTGTGTTCGAATGCAGAAAATTGTCCTGATCGAGCCGCAATCTAAAGAAGACCATGTTTATAAGCATGTGCTCATGCCCCGCCTGGGGTTGCCAATACTGGTAACCCAGCTGCAGCAGGAAGGTTACCAGGTTAGTTTCCACCTGGGCACGGTTGATTCGCTGCCCTGGTCCAGGATTCTTGATGCCGACCTGGTCGGCATATCAACCACAACCGCCACCTGCCGTGAGGCTTACCAGATTTCAGGCCTGCTTCGTTCCAACGATATACCGGTCATAATTGGAGGTATCCATGCTTCCTTCGTTCCCGAAGAAGCGATCCAGTTTGCCGATTATATAATCCGCGGGGAAGCTGAAGAAAGTATTTTACCCCTGGTTCGGGCCTTGGAGGCCGGGCGAGAACCTGAAAATATTCCGGGAGTGTCTTTCTGGAAAAACGGGGAGCCGGTGCATGTCCCGCCTTCAAGGGCGGCCATCAGCATGGACACCCTGCCTGTGCCCGACCTTTCCATGATGGATAATGCCTCGAAAATGCTCAGTATCCCGGTGATGACTTCCAGGGGGTGCCCCTATGACTGCAGTTTTTGCTGCGTTACCAGGATGTTCGGGCGCCGTTACCGCTACCGCTGCACGGAAAAAGTTTTAGAAGAGCTGGCCCGGTTTCCGGGCAAGCATGTCTTTTTCTGCGATGATAACTTTGTGGCCAATGCTAAACGCAGCAAGGAGCTGATGCGGGAGATGATTGAACGCCCGGAAATCAAGATCAAGGGCTGGGGCGCCCAGGTCCGGGCCGATGCCGCCTATGATGATGAGCTGCTGGAACTAATGTCCCGTTCGGGCTGCAGCATCGTCTATATCGGTTTCGAATCCATAAACCCCGAAACCCTTAAGGGCTACAACAAGGAGCAAAGCGTCGATGATATCAAGGAAGCGATTAGCCGCTTCCATGACTATGGGATCAGGATCCACGGTATGTTTGTCTTCGGCGGTGACGGCGATACCGCCAAAACGATCAGGGAAACGGCCGATTTTGCCATCGAAGCCCGAATCGACAGCGTCCAGTTCATGATGCTCACGCCCATGCCGGGCACGCCGTTTTTCGAACAGTTGGAAAAAGAAGGCAGGATCTTCAATTATGACTGGTCTTTATACGACGGTCACTATGCTGTTTTTAAACCGGCCTGGATGACCCCGGAAGAGCTGCAGAGGGAAACTATCGAAGCCCATAAGAAGTTTTATTCTTTCACCAATATCTTCAAAAATGTTAGAGTTACCGGCTGGGCTACCGCTCTATACCGGGCCATCGGCTTCGGTCTGGCCAGGCACTTTGCCTTCCAGAGCCGCTGGTACCACCGTTACCTCAAGAATAAGTCTTATGCCAGCAGGCGGCCGGTAACCCTTTTTTACCGTCAACTGGCAGCCCCGGCTGCTGACAAAGAGCAGGTGGGAGCGTCGGTTGTGCCTCTCCGGGTCTCTTTGACCGAACAAAAGGGGATCCTATACCTGAAAATAAGGGGTATAGCCGACAGCCTGCAACTTAAAGAGTTGAACCGAACCCTCAAAAAAATGCTTCCCCGTAATTACAGCCACCTCGTGGTTAATATGGAAGGCCTGCGCTTTGCCTCCGAAAGAGCTGCTACCGGCTTTGCCTCCTACCTGGAAAAACTGGGATCAAGGGTGCGCCGCCTCCAGGTGGTAACAACAGCAGAAAAGCAGGCCCGCAGCCTGCTGAGCTGGAAGCGAAAGAAACACTTCAAGCTGCCCCGCTTCGAATTGATGGTCCATAAGCACTAGCTTTTTGAAGGGTTTGCTGGGAGCCATGCCCGGGGACGATAACACTACATTAGTGAACCCACTATTTGCAGGTTTACCAGAACCTGATTTCGCTGACGGCCAGGAAGTAACCTGCAAAAAAGGCGATTAAACACAAAAAGAATAGCAGGCCCCAGGATCGGCTGCGAACTTTTGTCTTTTTCCTTGGGCTATGGGCCAAGTTGCCATCTCCTTTGATTTTTATGATTTTAGCTGTTTGCATCATTTACCTGATTATAACTTAGAAATAAATAGTAGACAAAGCACTCTGAGATAGCGGTGGCAGAGTGCTTTTAATAATTTTCTTTTTTTATCCGGGTTTAACTCATCTAAGATCTTATTTTAAGTTCACTGAGAAATAAAGTGGTCATGGCGCCGGTGCGGATTGGTTTTCTGGACCAGTGGCATTATTTGTTGCCATATATTTCTATAATCCGTCTTTTTGGGGTTCCCATGAATGATATAATATTCAATGTCCGACCGGCAAGAGCCTCCGGGCCGGAAGCATGATCAGTTGATCCTGTAAAGGGGGTTAAAGGAATTTGCGGCGCAGTGATAGTAAATGGTTCCTGACCCGGGTCAAAAGGACAATCTATGATTTCAAAATGATCGAACAAGGCGACCGGCTGGCAATCGGCCTTTCCGGCGGTAAAGACAGTTCCGCTCTCCTTTATATCCTCAATATTTTCCGCAAACATGCTCCCTTTGATTTTGACCTGCAGCCCATTTATATTCACCTGGGCTGGGATGTTGACCTTGAACCTTTACACAGGCTGGCCGACAGTATGAATGTCAATCTTCATGTGGAAGAAACAGCTATATCAAAGATCGTTTTTGAGGCCAGGGAAGAAAAAAATCCCTGCGCCCTGTGTGCCAACATGCGGCACGGCTCCCTGCACCAGGCTGCCAAAAAATTTGCCTGCAACAAGGTAGCCCTGGGCCACCACCTGGACGATGCCATCCAAACTTTTATGCTGAATTTGATTTATACCGGGAGAATGGACACTTTTAAACCGGTAACCTACCTGGACCGAGCCGGTTTGTACCAGGTCCGGCCTCTGATCCAGCTTTCAGAAAGCATCCTTGCTGCCCTGGCCAGGCGGGAAGAGCTGCCTGTTGTAAAAAACCCCTGTCCGGTCAGCGATAAGACCAAGCGTGCAGAAATGGAAAAACTTTTAAGCGAACTGGTTGAACGTTACCCTGATTTAAGGGAAAAATGGCGCGCTGCTCTCATGAACAGTTCTTTTTGGAAACGGTAACCAGACCTGCCCTGCTGTAGTTTGCAAATCCGATATTCAAAAAGGAAGCACTTTAACAGTGCTTCCTCAGTCTGGTAATATCGCGTTTCAAGACGAGGCATTTATTCAGGCATCATTTTCTAGCAAGATCCCCTGCAGGCTGATTCTCTCTGGTTTCAGCAACCGGGGTCTGCTGTTCCAGTTTGACTTTTGACGCAGTTCCTGCGGACTGATTTTTTTCCTGCATTTCCGTGCTGCCCGACAAAACGGCCCCTTCTTCGATTGTCAGTTTTTTGGTTTTGAGGGAGCCGGCGACTGCTCCCGTGCTTTTCAATTCCACCTTTCCTTCTGCTTCGACAGTTCCTTCACAATAGCCGGCTATAGTTATGTTGCGGGCCTTAAGGTCGACTTTAGCCCGGCCATTTTCACCAATTATTATATCTCCCGTATTTGTTATATTTCCTTCCACTTCGCCATCAATGCGAATCAAGCCCTTGCCAGTAATATTGCCCTTAAACACAGTATCCTTGCCAATTACGGTGTTTATCTTGTCAGAAGGAACTTCTAAGTTGTCTTTTTTAAACAATGCTGTAGCCTCCTTAGATAATCGATTGTATTTTACTATATTAAATAATTGCTATTTCTAGCAAGGCCGGTTTGTAGCTGTAAAGGATATTAAAACTAGATTTTCGGCCTTACGCACAAATAAGCTCGGTTTTCTGTATCCCAGGCCGCTCTTGCGTGGAAACACGGAGGCTTATAATCTTCGCTATTTACTCCTAAAACATCATAAAAGAATGTTTACAAAATTTGTTTGTTATCTGTCTTCATATGGTATAATCTAAATAAGTATTGCGAAAGGGGTTTGCGGAGATCAATAAGAAATCGCTCCAGGAGTTATTGGAAGCTTTACGTGACGGCAGGATTAATGTTGACGAGGCTTCTGAACGCCTAAGGTTTTTACCCTATGAAGATATTGGTTTTGCCAGGGTCGATCACCAGCGCTACCTGCGCCGCGGTTTTCCCGAGGTTATATATTGTCCCGGCAAAACCAGCGGGCAGGTTGTGGCCATATTCGGCCGCCTGGCTGCTTCCGGCGGAGTCGTTCTGGCTACCAGGGCTGATGAAGAAACCTATGAAGCGGTCCGAGCCGAACATCCCGGGGTGGAATATCACCGGGAAGCGAAGGCGATTGTTCTGCGAGGCGAACCGGAAAAAGAACCTTTTGGATGCGTGGTTGTTGCTTCAGCGGGAACGGCCGATATGCCTGTAGCTGAGGAAGCTGCCTTAACGGCCGAATTAATCGGAAGCCGGGTTGAAAGGCTTTACGACGTTGGGGTGGCCGGTATACATCGCCTTTTTGACAACTGGGACAAGCTCAGCCAGGCCCGGGTTATTGTCGTCGTGGCCGGTATGGAGGGAGCTTTGGCAAGCGTCATTGGCGGGCTGGCCGTCTGTCCTGTGGTGGCAGTGCCTACCAGCGTCGGTTACGGTGCCAACCTGGGCGGGATTGCCCCTCTTTTGACCATGTTAAACAGCTGTGCTTCCGGAGTAGCAGTAGTTAATATCGACAATGGTTATGGAGCCGGCTACATGGCCGCTTTAATTAACCGGGCTGGAGAAGGGGCGAAGCAATGATGGACAGCCATTTTGCCGCTAACAACCGGGCCGCTGAAGGCGGCTTAAAAATTGCCTATTTCGATTGCTATAATGGAATCAGCGGCGATATGGCCCTGGGCGCTCTCCTTGATGGTGGGGTTGATTTAAAGGAGTTGCGGGAGTTGCTTGATGGGCTTAAATTGAGTGGTTGGAGTTTGACGACTGAAACCGTTACCCGCGGGGGCATTGCCGGGACCCGGGTCCTAATTAGCCTTGATGGGGGCAAAGAGCCCGAGAGGCATTTGAGCGATGTTTTGGCCATCCTGGAACAGGCTGAGCTGCCCGCACAGGTAAAAAAGAACAGCCGCACTGTCTTTAATTGCCTGGCCGAAGCCGAAGCGGCAGTGCACGGTACCACAGTGGACAAGGTCCATTTTCACGAGGTGGGGGCTCTCGACGCTATTATTGATATTACCGGTACCTGCGCCGCTCTATATCTGCTTGGAATAGAACGGTTGATCTGTTCTCCTCTTCCTGTGAGCCGGGGAGAGGTAAAATGCGCTCACGGCACGCTGCCCTTGCCGGCGCCGGCCACCCTGGAGCTTTTAGCAGGACGTCAGGCGCCCCTGGAAGGTCGGGATGCCGGCTATGAGCTGGTAACGCCGACCGGGGCGGCCCTGGTTACAGCGTTGGCCGACTCCTTCGGGCCTATACCGGCATTTCAAATTACAGATGTAGGCTGCGGTGCGGGCAGTATAGATACTGGCTATGCCAATTACCTGCGGGTTTTACTCGGCTACACTGACCTGGTAGAGGGCATTCATGAAGAAAAGATCGTTGTCATAGAAGCTAATATCGATGATCTTAGCCCGGAAATATATGGCTATGTGATGGAAAGGCTTTTTGAAGCCGGGGCCGTTGATGTCTATTTTACTCCGGTGCAGATGAAGAAAAACCGGCCCGGCGTTCTACTGACTGCTCTTGTGCCACCTGAAAAAATGAAGGCCGTCCGGGATCTAATTTTTTTGGAGACTTCGACCCTTGGTTTCCGGATGACCATAGCCCGAAAGCTGATGCGGTCGCGGGAGGTTAAAACAGTGCAAACCCAATGGGGGTCGGTACGGGTCAAGTATGTCCCCGATCCTAAAGACGGCTTACTTCTTCACTATGCCCCGGAATATGAAGATTGCCGGTCGGTGGCTGTAAAAGCGGGATTGCCCTTGAAGGAGATTTACCGGTTGGTCGAAAACCTTTTTCAAAATCGCAACAAACTGTCGGATTAGAATGGTTCCGGCTATTAGCTTTTAGAAACTATGTTTAGCTTATCTAATTTGACTGTTGTAGCAAACATCGAGGCAGGGTCATTGTGTGTGAATATTGTTGACATATTTAATATTTTGTAATATAAATAAATGAAAGGAGGAGTTTCAAATGGATGATAATTCATTATTGCAACCAATTAGGGAAATTAAATCTGCTTTTCTTCATAGTGACGGCCTTTCGGCTGCTTTGAAGGAAGGGGCAAGAGAGATTGCTCGCATAACTGGTTCCGCCGTTTATGTAGTGGATAAAAGCGGGAAATTTTTGGCCGGTTATCAGGGTGATGTCGAACCGGACAGTCAACTGGTGCAGATGGTAGAGGAGGGAACCGCAGCCGGGAGTCCCGGGCTGGAAGAATTGATTCAATCGGACAAACCCCTTTTAAACGTGCCCAGCCCCAAAGGAGTTTCTGATCAAAAGGGGCAGCAAACTGCGGTGGCGGAAAAGAGTTCACTATACACTGTGGTTCCGATCAGGAGTAATTATAACCCTCTTGGTGCCCTGCTCTTATATCACCCGGGACAGCATTTGGGGGACAGGCAATTTTTAGTGGCCGAAATAGCTTCCGCGCTGGCCGGGTTAATATTGCTGCAGTTGACCGTGGGCCAGGAAGAAGAGGATACCAGGAATAAAAAGCTTGCTGCTGGAGCTTTTGACAGCCTTTCTTACTCAGAAGTGGAGGCAATCCGGGAAATATTAAAAAATATCGATAACAATGAAAGCATTGTAGTAGCCAGTAAGATTGCCGACAACCTGGGTATCACCCGTTCGGTGATCGTTAATGCACTGCGCAAATTCGAGAGCGCCGGAATAATTGAATCTAGATCTCTCGGTATGAAGGGGACCCTGATCCGGGTTAAGAACGAGTATGCCCTGGAACTGGTAGCCACTCACTCAGAAAATGTGGATTCGATCCGGTAGGCATCATTCCGGCAACCTCACGATACCAAGCCTGCCCATCAGTTTAAGGCTTACCGGTCGGCAGCCTGAGTTTGGTATGTACCGGTACTAGCGAGGTAAATAGAGAAATGATTATACCGGTTTATCTTGTTGCGGTTCAAAATCAAATATATTTTTCCAATGGCGGCGATGTGATTTAATTCTCGCCGCTTATTTTTTATTGACAGGTGATAGTGCCGTTGCTAAAATGAATCCTGTTGTTTAATAAAGCAGATGCTGTTATTATTTTGCATTGGGGGATTGGAATTGCCTTTTGTGCCCGTATTATTAACTTATCTGGCTATTTTTTTTGCTAAGATTGCCCACGTCAGCCTGGGGACGGTCCGAATCATCTTTTTAACCCGGGGCAACAGCATGCAGGCTGCGATCATCGGCTTTTTTGAAGTGATCATATATCTGATGGCCCTGAGCCTGGTGCTGACCAACCTGGACCAGTGGACCAACATCCTGATCTACGGGCTCGGTTTTGCTGCCGGGAACCTGGTTGGCAGCAGGATTGAAGAAATGATTGCCGTCGGTTACGTCCATGTGCATATCGTGACCGTCCAGAACTGCGGGACCCTGGAGCAGGCTTTGCGTGATGAGGGTTACGGCGTCACCACCATGCCTTGTTATGGTAGGGAAGGAGCGCATAGCAGTCTTCAGGTCCTGCTTAAGCGTAAAGAGCTGCCGTCATTTTTAAAACTCATCGATAAACATGATCCCAAAGCGGTAATCTCGATTTTTGATACCCGCAAGATAATGGG
>PWFM01000192.1 GCA_003553895.1 Syntrophomonadaceae bacterium
ACAAAAAGGTTGATTAAAGTAGATTTGCCGACATTGGGTATGCCGACAAAAATCATGCGCAGGGGCCTTTTAAAACGGCCGGAATGCAGCCTGCTTTCTTCTTTTTTCAGGTAACTGAGAAGCCGGTTCAGGTATTTATTCCCCTGAACACTGAAAGCCATCGCTTCAGCATCCATATTTTTGAAGTGTTGAAGCCAGGCCTCTGTTTGATCAACTTCAGCGCGATCTGCTTTATGAAGTAAGACCAGGTGCTTCTTATTTTTTACCAGGTCGCTGAATATGGGGTTTCGGCTGCTGTAGGGTATCCGGGCATCCAGCATCTCAATAACCAGATCAATCGCTTTTAAGTCTTCACGCAGCTGGTTGACCGCCCTGGACATGCCTCCCGGATACCACTGACCCCTGTTCAATGTTTATCCACCCCGGTATCGATAACCCTTGCTTCCCAGGGGGGCCAAAATATTAAGAAAGCCCTCCCTTTTAAGCATTCTTCCGAAACAAACCCCACCCGGGGATCCCTTGAATCCATACTGTTCTGGCGGTGATCACCGAGCACAAAGAGATAGCCGGGCGGGACTATCTCCGGCCCATAATCATACATATGCCTGCCGTCATTGAGGTAAGGTTCATTCAGAGCCCGGTTATTGATGTAAAGGCGGCCCTGAACAATTTCGACCCTGTCTCCTTCCACACCGATAACTCTTTTGATAAAATCTCGTCCAGGCTCATGCTCAAAGACAATCACGTCACCCAGGCCGGGTTCCTCAAAATGGTAGACAATTTTATTGACCATCAACCGTTCAGTTTCCTGTAAAGTAGGGTACATCGATTTTCCCTCAACGACAAATACTTCGAACAGGAACATGCGGATTAATAAGGCCAATATTATGGCAATAAGTATAGAACGGGTCCAGTCCCAGAGTTCTTTCCACTTGTTCAAACAAATCATCCCCGTTACGGGTAGTAATTAACGGCTTTCTTTAATTCTGGCCGACTTGCCTTTACGCTTGCGCAGGTAGTAAAGCTTGGCCCGGCGCACTTTGCCTTTTCTCACGATTTCAACTTTGTCAATTGACGGAGAATGAACGGGAAATATCCTTTCTACTCCGATGCCAAAAGAAACCCGACGCACGGTGAATGTTTCCCTGGTGCCGCTGCCCTGGCGCCTGATTACCACACCTTCAAAAGCCTGGGTCCGCTCCCGGTTGCCCTCAATGACCTTGACATGGACCCTGACGGTATCACCAGGTGTGAACTGGGGCACATTCTCCTTGCTATTGCGCTTTTCAACTTCCTTTAATAAATCCATCCTCTTCAACCTCCTATCCAAATTACTGGATAATTATAACATACTATCGCTATTACGATTGTTGTTTTTTCAGTTCTTGCAGGTACTCTTCATCTTCCGGCGCCAGATCAGCCTTTTCCAGCAGATCGGGCCGCCTTTCCAGCGTCCTTTTTAACGACTGTTTCCGGCGCCACCGGGAAATTTCGCCGTGATTACCTGATAACAGTACCGAAGGCACTTCCATCTCCCGGTAAACAGAGGGACGGGTATAGTGGGGATATTCCAGCAGCGACTCTGTAAACGACTCATCGGCCAAGGCTTGCTCCGCTAAAAATCCGGGGAGCAGCCTGATCACAGAGTCGACTAAAACTGCTGCCGCCAGTTCCCCGCCGGTTAGCACAAAATCGCCAATTGAAATTTCTACGTCAACCAGGGAGCGGCGAACCCTTTCGTCAACCCCTTCATAACGCCCGCAGATTAAAATAAGGTGGCTCTTCTCGGCCAGTTCACGGGCTCTCCGCTGTTCAAAACGGTCCCCCTGCGGGGTCAGCAAAATCACCCATGTGTCTTTGCTGCCGGATCTGGTCTTGAGATCTTCAACCGCTTCAAACAGCGGCTCCGGCTTTAAAACCATACCGTAGCCCCCACCATAGGGGTAATCATCTACCTGGCGATGGTGGTCGTGGGTATAATCCCTCAGGTCGACCAGGTTTATTTCCACAAATCCCTGGTCAACAGCCCTTTTGATCATGCTCTCTTTGAAAGGGCCTTCAAGAATGCCGGGAAAAATGGTTACCACATCTATTTGCATTTTAAAATGCTCCCTTATAAATCAAGCATTCCTTCCGGCAACTCAACGACCATAAAGCCTTCCGGGATGTCAATCCGTTTGATGAAATCTTTGACCGCCGGTATCATGCTTTTTCTATTCTTTTCACCGGCCCGGGCAACCATAATCTGGTCGTGCCCTCCCCCGGGTATGATTTCTATCACCCTGCCCAGGAGATTGCCGGCCGAATCATAAACATGCAGGCCTTCCAGCTGATCATGGTAATAATTGTCCTCCGGCAGGGAAAGTCGTTCTTCTTTCGGAATCCTGACCAGGCTGCCGCGCAGCGCTTCTGCTTCATCACGAGAATTAACATCTTGAAATTTAATCAACCAGTTTTTTCCGTGCACTGAAGAGTCTTCTACCAGGTAAACCCGGCGGCGGGACTCCTGCTCCAACTCTACTTCTTTCAACATATGCACCCTTTCCGGGAAGTCGGAATAAGGATATACTTTCACCATCCCTCCCGTTCCATGCGCTGAAAGAATTTTGCCTATAACCACATCATAGCCGTTTATCATTGCACTATTTCTACAACAACCTTTTTATGCTCTTTAACAGCCGCGGCATTGACAACCGTTCTGATTGCCTTGGCGATGCGACCCTGCTTTCCGATCACTTTTCCCATATCGTTCTCCGCAACCCTGAGCTCAAGAATGATCAACCGATCACTTTCTACCTGCTGGACATCGACCTGTTCCGGCTCGTCAACTAAAGCTTTGGCAATATGCTCCAGTAGTTGCTTCATGAATACCATCCTCCTGTGAACCTACTTACCGAGACCGGCTTTATCAAAAAGGGCCTTGACCGTGTTGGAAGGCCTGGCTCCCTTGGAAAGCCATTGCTGCACTTTTTCCGTATTCACTTCAAAAGTAGTCGGTTTTGTAGTCGGGTTGTAGTAACCGATTTCTTCAATAAAGCGGCCATCCCTGGGATAACGGGAATCAGCAACCACGATCCGGTAAAACGGTTTCTTTTTTCCTCCCATTCTTTTTAACCTGATCCGTACTGCCAAACTGGGTCACCTCCATTATTTTTCTTGCTTTAAATTGTCAGCATTAAGCTGTTTATATAAACCGGATTCATTCCGGGATCTTCCATGTTGGCCTCAAAGGCCATTAAAAAGGAAATCTTTTTTTCATTTTCTTCATTTTCTTGGTCATACCCTTCTTGCCCGAAGCGTTCATTTGTTTGAACATCTTTTGCATCTGGTTAAACTGGTTCAACAGGCGATTTACATCCTGGACCGTAGTTCCGCTTCCCCTGGCAATCCGGCGGCGGCGGCTGCTGTTTAGAATGGAAGGGTTATAACGTTCCTGTTTGGTCATGGAACTGATTATGGCCTCCACTCTTTTTAAACTGTCTTCATTTAATGACATCTGCTTGAGCTCTTTAGGGATACCGCCCCCTTCCGGGAGCATGTTTAAGATATCGTCCAGGGAACCCATGCTGCGCAGCTGGACCATTTGATCTTTAAAATCTTCAAGCGTGAACTGCTGCTGGCGCAGTTTCTTTTCCATTTCCTTGGCCTTGTCCTGGTCAATGGTCGCTTCCGCTTTTTCAATCAGCGACAATACATCGCCCATACCCAGGATCCTTGAAGCCATGCGATCGGGATAAAAGGGTTCCAGGGCTTCAATTTTTTCCCCAACCCCGACAAATTTTATCGGGCATCCGGTAACTTTGCGGACAGATAGGGCGGCGCCGCCCCTGGTATCGCCATCCAGCTTGGTCAGGATTACTCCGCTCAAACCGACCGCCTCATTAAAAGAAGCGGCGGCATTGACGGCATCCTGTCCGGTCATGGCATCAACTACCAGTAAAACTTCATCGGGCTTTATCTCGCTTTTGATCGATCCGATTTCGGACATCATTTCTTCATCGATATGCAATCGTCCCGCTGTGTCGAAAATTACCACATCGGAACCTTCTTGGCCGGCAATTTTTAAACCTTCCCGGCAAATCTCCAGCGGGTCTGCTTCGAGGTTGCTGTAACATTTGGCGCCGATCGATTCGCTCAAAACTTCGAGCTGTTTTACCGCCCCGGGACGGTATATATCGGCAGCTACCAGGTAGGGGTTCCTGCCTTCCCGGCGAAGATGAGCAGCCAGCTTAACCGCAGTGGTTGTTTTCCCGGAACCCTGCAGTCCCACCATCATCACTGTAGTCGGCCCCTTGCCGGCTTTGGCCAAAGCGCTCTGTTTGTCTCCCATCAGCCTGGTCATTTCCTCATTGACGATCTTAATAACCTGCTGGCCCGGAGTAAGACTGCTCATAACTTCCTGTCCGACAGCCCTTTCTCTGACGGAACTAACAAAATCCTTGACCACTTTAAAATTGACATCGGCTTCAAGTAAGGCCAGCCTTATTTCACGCATCGCCGCGTCGACATCTTTTTCACTGAGCTTGCCCTTGCCTTTCAGCCGGCGGAAAGTGTCCTGCAGTTTTTCTGCCAGGTTGGAAAACATAAAGATGATTCACCCCTACTTTTCATTGCTCAAGCGCAGATCGGCGATTATTTGTTTCAACCGTTTAAAATCCCCGGGCTTCAATTCCCTTTGAAGCAATAAGCCGTCTGCTTCGGTCAGCAGTTCCTGTTGTTCATTATAAAGCCGGTACAGACCGAGTTTTTCTTCCAGGCTTTCCATTGAATCCAGCGCTCTCTGGATTAAGTCATAAACAGCCTGCCTGCTGGTTTTATACTCCTCAGCTATTTCGGCCAGAGAATAGTTTTCACTGAAGTACAAATGCAGAGTTTCCTGCTGACGCTCGGTCAACAGGGGGCCGTATATATCGTAAAGCAGGTTGATCCTGTTTAGTTGTTCGAGCATACCCCCCTCTGTAAAGTGTTTTTACTTTACAGAGGGAGTATAACAAAAAAAAACAGGTGAGGCAAACTTTTTTTGAGCCCTGTTAAGTTTTTTTTAAATTTCCAGTAAAGCACGGGCAAAATCTTTTGGGTTAAATGGAGCCAGGTCTTCAATTTTTTCTCCGGTGCCTACATAGCGGACCGGTATGCCCAGTTCATCCTGGATGTTAATGACAATGCCGCCCCGGGCAGTCCCATCCAGCTTGGTTAAGATCAGGCCGTCAACAGGCAGGGACTGGTTGAAGCTCCTGGCCTGGGCAACGGCATTCTGGCCGGTAGTGGCGTCAACCACCAGCAAGACCTGGTGGGGCGCCCCCGGAGTGTTGCGGCCAATAACCCGGTGGATCTTGTTCAGTTCCTCCATCAGGTTATAACGGCTGTGGAGCCGCCCGGCAGTATCGCCGATGACAACATCCACATCCCTGGACCTGGCCGCATTCATGGCATCAAAAAAGAGGGCCGATGAATCCGATCCGGCCTGGGTTTTGATTAAATCCACCCCGGCCCGTTCGGCCCAGATTTCCAGCTGCTCAATAGCCGCAGCCCTGAAAGTGTCGCCCGCCACCAGGATAACCTGGTGGTTATCGCGACGGTAGAGTCCGGCCAGCTTTGCGGCTGAAGTAGTTTTGCCGGACCCGTTAACCCCCACCAGCAGAATTACATAGGGCTTTTGATCAGGTTCAGTGGCCGGTTCGCCCGGCTGCATGATCTCAATGATCAGTTCCAGTAGGAGATTTTTTGCCTCCTCCCGTTCTCTGATCCTGCTTTCTTTGACTTTTTCCCGGAGCCGATCAACCAGCTTGATACTGGTCTGCACTCCCACATCGCCACTGACCAGGATTTCTTCCAGCTCTTCGTAAAAGTCATCATCGATTTCGCCGGCGCTAAAAAGTCCGCCCAGCCTCCCCATAAACCCGGACTTGCTGCGGGCCAGGCCGGTTTTGAATTGATTAATTAAACCCATATTTATGAACTCTCCCTGACAATTTTTTCGTCTTCCAGCTTCAACGACACCAAACGCGAGATGCCCGGTTCCGACATGGTTACCCCGTAAAGCACGTCCGCTTCTTCCATGGTCCTTTTCCGGTGCGTAATCATAATGAACTGGGCCCTTTCGGATGACTGCCTGAGAAACCTGGTAAAACGGGCCAGGTTGGCATCGTCCAGGGTTGATTCAACCTCATCAAGCAAATAAAAAGGAGCCGGTTTGTAACGCAGGATGGCAAAAACCAGGGCGATGGCGGTCAATACTTTTTCACCGGCCGAAAGCAGGGTAATGTTTTGCAGCTTTTTGCCCGGCGGTTGGGCGATAATTTCTATTCCCGACTCCAGGATGTCATCTGCATCGGTCATTTTTAACATAACCTGCCCGCCTTCGAAAAGCTCGTGGAAAGTCTGCTTGAAGTTCTCGCCGATCGCTTCGAACGCACTTTTAAAATAGTACTTCATGCGTTGATCTATTTCCGACAAGACCTTGCAAAGCGATTCTTCTCCTTTCTGCAGATCATCCCGCTGCTCTTTTAGAAAATCAATCCTTTCCTGAAGCCTGGCCAATTCCTCGATCGCCCCGAGATTAACTTCACCCAGCGCTTCAATATCCTCCCTGTAGTTATCGATCAGGCGCCGGCTTTCTTCAGCTTCATAACCTTCATCAAGCTCCACCAGGTCCAGGGTGTTAAACAACTCCCTAAAACGCATCTCCTGGTAATTAATCTCGGTTTGCAGCCTGGCCTGCTCCATGGAAAGCTGCCTTTCTTTCTTTTCCTGGCGGCTGACCTGGTTCTGGCGGCGCTTGATTTTTTCTTCATGGTTTATCAATTCGGCTTCAGTCTGGTTTACCTGTTCGGCCATCTGGTCCAGTTCTGAAATCAAACCCGCCTTTTCTTCGTTTAGCTCTTCTATGAGGGCTTTGATCCGAGCTTGTTCGCCTTTATTGTGGGCCAGATCTTGCTGTAGTTTTTCGAATTCTGCTGCTTTTTCTTCGATCTCCCGGCCCGGCTTCCTGAGATTTGTTTCAATTTCCTCGATCCTGCCACTCAGGGTATCCCGCTGTTCCCGGTAGGAGCTGATCCTGACCAGGACCTCAGTTATTTGTTGTTCCAGCTTCTTCTTGTTATCCAGGTATTCCTGGTATGCTTCCTTTTTTCCGGCCAGTTCCTTCTCCAGATCGGCAATTTCTTTCATGCATTGATCTATTTCTGATTGCAGTGACCGGAGCCTTGCATGAATATCTTCCTCTTCGGTTTCCAGTTCGGAAACAGATTTTTGAGCAGCCTCGATTCGATCTTGCAATACGTTCTGCTCGTGCCGGAGGGCATCTGTCTCTTTTTGGGCCGCGCTTAGTCGATCAGCGGCGTTTTTGCTTTCAACAGCAGCATTTTCAGCCGCCTTTTCGGAATCAGCAAGCCGCTTTTTCACCTTTTCCAATTCTGAAGAAAGTGAGGCCAGTTCTTTTTCTGCTCCCGACTGCTGTTTTTTCAGGCTTTCAATTTCTTTGCGGCGGCCCAGCGGCATACCTGCGCTTTTTTTAGCCACACTGCCTCCCCTGATGATGCCGCCCGGGTTAATCATTTCCCCCTCCAGGGTCACCACCCGGCAGCTGTGCTTGATAAATCGCGCCGCTTTGGAGGCATGATCCAGGTTTCTACAGACCAGGGTCGAAGCCATCAGGTAGTCAATAGCATGGCGGTAGGCAGGGTCCACATTGACCAGCTCAGAAGCTTTGCCGACAACTCCCTCCAGATCGCGCCAGCCGGCATGGCGTTCCAGGGGGTCGGCAGCTTTATGAAGAATATCGAGGGGAAGAAATGTGGCCCAGCCCCGGTTGTTACGTTTCAGATAATCGATGGCTTTATGGACCGCTTTTTCGCTTTCGGCCACCAGGTACTGCAGGGATCCGCCCAGGGCGTTTTCCACAGCCTGGAGATATTTTTCATCTATATCGATCAAATCCGCTACCGGGCCGATAATCCCAGGCAGGGAAGAACGGGCCTGCATAATTTCTTTAACCCCGCGGTAATAACCGGTCAACGCTGAATCCTGCTCCTGGAGCAGGGCCAGTCTGCTGTTGATCCCCTGCAGAGTCTCCTTTTGTTTCTGCTGCCGGTTTAAAAGGTTTTCAAGCTCTTTCTGGACTTTTTCTTTTTCTTCTGACTGCCGGGCTTCATTTATTTCAGCCGTTTTTTGCAATTCCGTTAATTCAAGCTCGCGTTTTTTCAAAGTCTCGGTTTTTTCTGTCTGCAGGGACAGCTTTTCTTCCAGCTGCGCCTTATCATCGGCCAGGCTATTTTTTTGAGATTCGATACGTTCCAGCCGTCGCTTGAGTTCCTCTATGGTTGAAGCTGCGGCTTCCTTGCGGACACCGGTCTCATATATTCGTTGCTGCTGTTTTTCCACCTCGGCCGGCAGGGCGCT
>PWFM01000081.1 GCA_003553895.1 Syntrophomonadaceae bacterium
AAATATTTTTTAACCACTTCTTCAATGCCTTTCATTCACCCTGCTTTATTATTTATTTAATATTGGTCCAATAAAAACCTGGATCTTGTTCCAGAGCCCGGGCTATAATTGCTTAAAATATTAAGTGCCATTTTTTTAACTAAAATTTAAGAAATATCAATTTGTAAGCAGGAAATTTCGACTTAATGTCGTAATGTTATGTTTAAAGCGGTCTGACCATCATACAGCCGACCATTAAACCACTTCATTGAATTATTCTCAATCCAGCTATTACCACCGGGGCAAGACATTCTTCTATTGCGGCAGTGTATGGCTTTAACTTAAACAGGAGCGTTCTATAAGATTAGCTGTTCAGCGTCTTCTTAAATGTGCTGACTGTATAACCTGTTTCAAACAAAACCTATTACCGACCAAGAGCCTGTGCTAATTTATATAAATATGCTTCTCGCAAGTTTCTCGGAAGTTTTTTTACAGCAGGTGCTCCAATCACCAGGCCCGGTGATTGAGTAAATATAAGCAGGATAAAGAAAATATTGACTAGGAGGTTATTGAATGTCTGAAGAGCAAAAGGCTGCAGTTTACAAGCCTGTAACGCGAGCTGTTGTGGATGAACTGAAAAGGATTATCGATGGACAGTATGTTTTGGTGGATGACGAAGAAAAACTGAAAGAATACTCCCATGACGAAGTGGCGGAAGAAATGTACCACGGCTTGCCGGAGGTGGTGGTTAAGCCGAATAGCACGGAAGAAATAGCGGCAATCATGAAGCTGGCCAACCGGGAAAATATTCCAGTCACCCCCCAGGGCGCTAAAAGTGGTCTGTCCGGAGGCGGCGTGCCCGTGATGGGTGGCATCCTTCTATCCATGGAAAGGATGAACCGGATTTTGGAAATTGACAGGACCAACATGATGGCAATTGCTGAGCCGGGGATCATTACCAACGATTTTAGCGCAGCCGTGGAAAAAGAAGGGCTCTTTTTTGCCGGTTATCCCATGAGCCTTTTAACCTGCTATCTGGGCGGTAATGTCGCTGAAAATGCCGGCGGCGGGAAGGCTATCAAGTACGGTGTTACCAGTCGTTATATTCTTGGCTTGGAGGTTGTGCTGCCTTCAGGAGAAGTTGCCTTTTATGGAGGTAAGCGCGTAAAAGATGTCACCGGTTACAACATGGTCCAGTTGATGGTGGGATCCGAGGGGACCCTGGGTATTTTCACCAAAATTATCGTCAAGTTAATTCCATTACCCAAGGCCAAGACCGATATGATGGTTTTGTTTGAAGATCTGGAGACGGCAATTGATGTAGTTCCCAGGATCATGACCGAAGTAGGGATTACCCCAACCGGTATTGAGTTTATGGACCGGTTAACCCTGGAAACAAGCTGCAAGCACCTGGGTGAGAGCCTGGAGCAGTACAAAAATGCCGGAGCGTTTTTAATCATTGAAGTGGACGGTAATGATGAAGAGCGGGTCCTTAATGAATGCCTCGATATCGGTGAGTTTTGCACAGAGAACGGCGCTATTGATGCCTTCGTAGCCCATACTCCGTCTGATCAGGAAAAAATATGGAAACTTCGCCGAAATGCTGCCGAGGCCTTCAAGGCAATAAGTCCTCGCCAGACCCTGGAAGATATCGTGGTCCCCATGAGCGAAATTCCCAAGGTTTTGCCTGTCTTAGAAGATCTCTCCAATAAATATGATGTTTTCATTCCCTGTTACGGACATGCCGGGGACGGTAATTTGCACGCTACCGTGGTCAAAAATCCCGATCACAGTGAAGATCAGTGGCTGGAGATCTTACCGAAGGTGCTCGCCGATTTGTATTCCGAGATCCACAGGCTTGGCGGGACGATCAGCGGTGAACATGGTATCGGAAACAAGCGCAAACAGTTCTTACCCCTGGTGCTTGGCGAAACAGAAATTGAATCGATGAAAAGCATCAAAAGAGCCCTGGATCCCAACAACGTCCTTAATCCGGGTAAAATATTTGATCTTTAAGGAGGGAATGGCCAGATGCAATGCAAGCTTCCCTATGGAGAAAGTGAATACATCTTAAAATATCCAGATGAAAAAGTTAAAGCTGTTTTGGAAGGCGTATCTATGCAGAGCCCTGCTTCCGAGGAGGCAGAAGTGAGGCGGGCATTAGAAAACCCAATTGATTCAGCGCCTCTTTCCCAACTGGTTAAGAAGGGAGAAAAAGTATGCATTATTATCGGCGATGTTCCCCGCCTCTGGGTGAGGCACCACGTGCTCTTGCCGCCGATTATTGATCAATTGAACCGGGGTGGCATTGAAGACGAAGACATCCTGATCCTGTCAGCTACTGGAGACCACCGTGAGCATGCGTCTGAAGAACATCGCAAGCTTGTAGGTGATGACCTCTACCGCCGGATTAAAGTGGTGGATCATCGGGCCCAAATAAAAGAAGACATGGTTAAACTAGGGAATACTACTTACGGAAATGAGGTATTAATTAACCGTAATGTGGTGGAAGCTGACCGGGTTATCCTCACCGGGGGAATTGTATACCATTTCCTGGCCGGTTGGGGCGGTGGCAAAAAGGCGATCATACCCGGAGTGGCCGGCTACGATACAATCATGCGCAACCACACCCTGGCTCTTCATCCCGAACCAGGCCGCGGCATTAATCCGGAGGTGCGGGCCGGCAAACTGGAGGGCAACCCCTGCAGTGATGATATGGTTCAGGGCGCCAGCCTGGTTGGACCAGATTTTCTGGTAAACAGTGTAATCAACGAGGCAGAACATAAAATAGCCCTGGCAGTAGCCGGCAACTACCTGACTGCATTTAACCGGGGTTGTCGCTATGTCGATCAACATATGGGTGTAAAAGTCAAAGACCCCGCTCCCCTGGTGATTGCTTCCTGCGGTGGCTATCCCAAGGATATAAACTTCTACCAGACTTACAAGACCCTCTACAATGCCCACTTTGCCCTGGAAAAGGGAGGAACGCTGATCCTTGTAAGTGAGAGTCGGGAAGATATTGGCAACGATGATTTTGCCGCAATATTTACCGATTATGACAACAATGACGACCGCGAAGCTTCCCTGCGTCTGCGCTACACTATCGGCGGCTACATGGGTTACCACTCCGCGGTTATCGCCGCAGATAACCGGGTCCTGGCTTTGACGGGCCTTGAACGGGAAAGGGTTGCTAAAATGGGGATGACTGCAGTGAATTCCCTCGATGAGGCCCTGGACATAGTTAAGGAAAGGTTTGGGGGTGATTTTCCGGATGCTTATATAATGCCTCATGGCGGCACAACCCTGCCTATCCCGGAGTAAGGTCGTTTAATGGAAAATGATCGATTGTAAAATTGTAAAGGGTGAATTCTTAACTGTGATTTAAAAAGAGTTAATACAGCAGTACTGCATTTTGGGCAAGTGATATTAAGATTAAGTGATCACGATAGTCATTGAGGCAAAGGCTGTAGGTCTACTTACATGGAAACAGGCCGCTTAGGTCCGAGCCATGGGTGGCGAATACAAAGGGTAACCTAAATAAATGCCTGCAGCTGATTTGTTACCATTGTCCGCGATCAGCCGTTACCGGCCCAAAATGCAGCACGGCTGAGTAAACACTTAAAAGATTAAAAGGAGGAAATAAAATGCCTATGGGATTGTTGGCATTAATAGCCGCTCTGCCTATTTTACTGGTGATTGTCCTGATGGCCGGTTTTATGTGGCCGGCAAAAAAAGCGATGCCCCTGGCCTGGGGTTTGGCCGTGTTGCTTGGTTTGTTGATCTGGCAGGTGGACATAATGAGAGTTATTGCCGCCTCGCTGGAAGGTGTCCTTTCGGCTATTGATATCCTGGTGATCGTTTTCGGAGCCATATTGCTGCTTAATACCCTGCGCAACAGCGGTGCTTTTGATGTGATTAACAAAGGTTTTGATGGGATCACCCCGGACCGCCGTATCCAGGTATTAATTATCGGCTGGATGTTTGTTTCTTTTATAGAAGGGGCAGCTGGTTTTGGCACCCCTGCAGCCCTGGCCGCTCCATTATTAATGGGTCTTGGGTTCCCACCGGTAGCCGCGGTGATGTGTGCTTTGATTTTCAATTCCACATCAGTAACTTTTGGAGCAGTAGGCACCCCGATCATCGTGGGCACTGAAGCAGCTGTTTCCGGGATGCTTCCCGAAGGAATGGCTATGCGGGAGTTTCTGGTAGAGGTGGGATACTGGTCGGCCTTGCACCATGCCATAGTAGGGACTTTTTTGCCGGTCCTGGTTGTGGCTATGCTGACAAAATTTTACGGGAAAAACAAGTCCTTTGTTGAAGGATTAAAAGCGGCACCGTTTGCAATTTTTGCCGGCCTTTCCTTTACCGTCCCCTATTTTATGATGGGCGCTTTCGTCGGTCCTGAACTGCCCTCGGTAGTAGGGGCTTTAATTGGCCTATTTATTGTGATTACTGCCGCCAGGAAAGGTTTCCTTGTGCCCAAAGAAACCTGGGACTTCCCCCCCGAAAACGAGTGGGGCGAAGACTGGGGTGAACCTCTGAAAGTGGAAGAAAAGATAGACAGGGGCCCCGCTATGTCCATGACGATGGCCTGGACTCCTTATGTCCTGGTAGCAGTGATTTTAATCATTACCCGCCTGGGTTTGTTCGGGCTGGATAATATCCTGCAGGCAGTGGTGATAGAATGGGAGCAAATCCTGGGACAGGAAGGCGTTGCCTGGGATATTCAACCTTTCTGGCTCCCGGGAACGGTGCCTTTTATCTTAATTGCCCTGGTAACATTTTTCCTGCACCGGATTCCCGGCGAAAAGGTAAGTCAGGCATTCGGGAAAACAGTGCAACAAATTATACCGGCAGCCATAGCGCTCTTTTTTGCCCTGGCCATGGTCAGGGTACTGGTGCAAACTGATATTAATGCAGCAGATTATCCCAGCATGCTCATGGTCCTTTCTCAATCTGCTGCTGCCGGTGTGGGTCAAGCGTGGCCGCTGGTGTCGCCCTTTGTTGGAGCCCTGGGAGCGTTTGTTTCCGGGTCAAATACTGTGGCCAACATTCTATTTGGCGGTTTTCAGTTCAGTGTGGCCGGAGGTCTGGGAATCTCTCAAACGGTTACTTCAGCACTTCAGGCCGTCGGCGGCGCCACCGGTAATATGATTGCCGTGCACAATGTAGTTGCCGCCTGTGCTGTATGCGGCATAGTCGGCAAAGAAGGATTTGTAATCAGACGCAACCTGCCTGCTTCCCTGCTCTATACCTTCCTGGTAGGTGTGGTAGCCCTGGTGGTTATTTATGTATTCGGGGCCGGCACGTTTTAAAGTAGCTTGGCCGGCTTACATATAAAATAATGGGGACAAAATAATGGGGACGGTTCTAATTATTCCTAACCTGGACGAGCCAACTCCATAAGAGTTGGTTTTCAAAATGAATCCTATTAAACCCAGTGTACATAAACGCTTCCTGGATCGCTTCAAAATGTCTTGCCAAATTAACGCAGGACTTCAGGATTAAGGGTCTAATGGATCCAGGCATCAATTTTTGTTGCGGTTGGGATTGGAATAAACAGAACCGTCCCCAATATTTTAAGTTGCAGAATAAAAGGTGATATGCTATGATTTGAATTCGAGGAAAGGATTAAGGAGGAATAAAATTATGAAGCCAGATATACATCCCGAATATCATTGTGCCCGGGTGACCTGTGCCTGCGGTGAGACTTTTGAAGTCGGTTCCACCAGGGAGTCCCTGAAAGGGGAAATTTGCTCCAAGTGTCACCCATTTTTTACCGGCAAACAGAAATTTGTGGACACCGGTGGCCGGGTTGAACGTTTTAAACGCAAGTATGGCAGGTAAAGCTATGAGCAGAGCCTGGGTGCTCTGCTTTTTTCTTTTTAAACAAAGAAGGGATTGTTAAATGAATAATAAAGACAAAGTTGGCGGACAGGCAGTACTGGAAGGAGTCATGATGCGCTATCGTGATCGGATGGCTATTGCCTGCCGACGGAGCGATGATACGATCAGCGTGCATCGAGAAACATTACAGCCCCTGGCCAAAAAATTTCGCCCGCTCGGCTGGCCGGTGATCAGAGGGGCGGTAGCTTTTTTTGAAGCTCTGATCCTGGGAGTGCGGGCCCTTAATATCTCCGCAGCCGAAGCTCTTGCCGAAGAGGAAGAAGAGCTTACCGGATGGCATAGTTTATTAATGGTAGTGCTGGGTTTGGGACTCGGAATCAGCTTGTTTTTTATACTACCGACTTACCTGGTCCGCTTTTTACCCGAGTGGCCCCCGATCTGGCTAAATATTATCGAGGGTATGGTCCGCCTGACCATTTTTATAGCCTATATTGTGATTATTACGCGCTGGGGCGATATTCAGCGTTTTTTCCAGTACCATGGGGCGGAACACAAAGTCATTTATTGCTATGAGAGCGATCGGACCCTTGATCTAAACCGGATCAGTGATTTTTCTACTCGCCACCCCCGTTGTGGGACCAGTTTTATACTTACGGTCATGGTGGTCAGTATAGTCCTCTTTTCATTTTTCGGCTGGCCGGATCTGGCTCAACGCATTGCTCTGCGGCTGGTATTACTGCCCCTGGTAGCGGGGCTCTCCTACGAGGCAATCCGGTATTCAGCCAGAAGTTCGTCGCCCCTGGTTAAGGTAATGGTGGCGCCGGGTTTGTGGCTGCAGAAGCTTACTACCCGGGAACCGGACAAAGGCCAGCTGGAGGTGGCTCTATCCGCTCTTAAGGCTGTCCTTGAAATGGAGGAAGGGCAAAAGGCCTGTGAAAGCGAGGCAGAGGTGACTGCAGATGCAAGATAAACTGGAAATGATTGAAAAAAGATATGCAGAGTTGGAACAGCTGTTAAGCGATCCCAAGGTTATCGAAAAGCGTGAAGAATGGATGAATCTTTCTAAGGAAATGGCCTCAATTAGCTCAATTGTCGAGCTTTATCGCCGGTTGAAAAAGGTCTACCAGGAAATAGGAGAGGCAGAAGAACTGCTTGCCGAAGGCGAAGATGCGGACATGAAAGAATACTTTAAAAAAGAAATTGAGGAACTGAACAGGGAGAAAGAAAAGCTTGAATCCGACTTAAAAGAAGAGCTGCTGCCCAAAGATCCCTATGACGATAAAAACGTTTTTATTGAAATAAGGGCCGGCACCGGTGGAGAAGAAGCGGCCCTTTTTGCCGCCGATTTATTAAAAATGTACTCACGTTATGCCGAACAAAAAAATTACAGGGCGGAAATTGTGGAGTCACACCCTACAGACATCGGTGGGTACAAGGAGGTAATCCTCGGAATTGAAGGAAAAGGCGCCTACAGCCGTATGAAGTTTGAGAGCGGTGTGCATCGTGTTCAAAGGATTCCCTCGACTGAATCCGGGGGACGGATCCATACTTCCGCCGCCACGGTAGCCGTTCTCCCGGAGGTTGAAGATGTAGATGTTGAAATAAATCAACAGGATTTACGCATCGATACTTTTTGCGCAACCGGACCAGGCGGACAGAGTGTCAACACGACTCAGTCTGCTATCCGGATTACCCATCTCCCTACCGGCCTGGTGGTGAGCTGCCAGGATGAGAAATCTCAGCTCCAAAACAAGGAGAAGGCTCTGCGCATTCTGAGAAGCCGGCTCCTGGATAAATATATTTCCGAACAGACGGCAGAAGTGGCCGAAACCAGAAAAACCATGGTCGGGAGTGGTGATCGCAGCGAAAGGATCCGTACTTACAATTTTCCGCAAAACAGGGTTACTGACCATCGGATTGGCCTTACTCTGCATAAGCTGGAACTGGTCCTAAACGGGGATATAGATGAGATAATAGAAGAGCTGATTGCCAATGAACGGGCTGAGCAGCTGAAAGAAACGGGAGGCTGAAAAGCCCTTGGTGATTAAAAAGACGATTAAAGAAGCTCTGCGGGGAGCTTCTTTTTGCTTACAGGAGGCTGGTATTGAGCGGCCTCACAAAGAAGCGGAGTACCTCCTGACCCGGATCATGAAGACAGATCGCCTGCGCCTGTTTCTGAGTCGGGAAGAATTAATATCTCCGGAAATTGTTGGTGTTTTTCAAGATGCAGTAGAGCGCAGATGCCGAAAAGAACCTGCTGCTTACATTGCCGGAGAAAAATATTTTTATGGAAACCGGTTTATTGTTAACCGGGATGTTTTGATTCCTAGGCCGGAAACTGAACTGCTGGTTGACTGTGCTGTAAACTGGCCAGGCCGGCAGGGCAGCAATTCCGGCCGCCCTATATCCTGCGTTGACCTGGGAACCGGCAGCGGAGTCCTTGCCGTAACCCTGGCTCTCCTGATGCCCGGCATGAAAATGTGGGCGGTAGATTGTTCTGAAGCTGCTCTAAAAATTGCCCGGTTAAATGCTGCGGAACATGGTGTCCTGGACCGGATTTGTTTCCTTCAAGGCAATTACTTCAATGCGTTTGATAACGCTGGTTTAAAACTCAGATTTAATATTGTGGTTGCCAACCCGCCTTACCTGGCTATAAAAGAACTGCAACAATTACCCGCTGGAGTAAGGGATTATGAACCGATCCGGGCGCTTGACGGCGGGAAAGACGGGCTGGAAGGATACCGTCTTATTCTGGCCCGGTTGGGTGATTATATGGCAGCGCCGGGTGTGCTCTTGATGGAGGTTGGCGCCGGTCAAAAAGATGAAGTGGAGAGGCTCTGCTCTGATACCGGGCTTTTCAGTTTCATAAACTGGCACAGCGACCTGAACGGTTGGCCGCGAGTTATAGAAGGGTTTATCTCTTAATAACTTTTTAATGTCTGGACCGGAAGGGGCCAGATCATTTGCAGCGAGGCATTGCTTTATGCGTCGCCGTCGGCTCATGCAACTCAACGCCTGCTCTCTTTCATAACAGATCAGAACGGCAGTAGTTTTAAGAATAATAGTCCCGCTATTATTGGTGCAGCCTAGTTAAGTCTTTTGCCGGTTGAAGTGATGGTCAGTTTTCCGTGCTTGACCCCTTTAACCCCGATTAGCCTTCCGGCCAGCTCCCTGGCTTCACCGGCCTTGCCTTTGATGACCATAACTTCCAGGCAATGATCATGTTCCAGGTGTACGTGCATGACAGAAATAATCATTTCATGGTGGTCATGCTGCAGCTCCAGAAGCATGTCGCTCAGGCCGCGGACGTGGTGATCGTAAATTATGGTAACTGTGCCGGCGACTTCCTCGTCTTCTTGTGACCACTCCAGTTCAACCAGCTGCGCCCGGACCAGATCCCGGATTGCTTCTGAACGGTTCGGGTAACCGTGCTTTACAATTTCCTGGTCCAGACGTTCCAGCAAGTCTTTTTCCATGGATATTCCAAAACGAATTAGTTCAGACAACCGGTTAACACCTCCGAAAAATTTGTTCTGATTATAACACAATAAAACAAGGAAAAGTTGAGTTTATGCAGAATACTTCCCTTCAGGTCCTTTTGTTGCTTGTATTTCAGTCAGTACAAAGGTTTTACCCTTGTGGGGGCTTCAATTGCAAGGGAAGGTCCCGAAAGGATCTATTCGTTTGAAATAGCATTACTCCTGATTTATAATAATTGAAGCAGTAGGCATAGTGACTTAGAATTCAGCTCCTCCGGGAGGTCAGGCATTGTTCTGGGAAATTGCCTTTACTACGCTGGGCGGCTTGGGCCTGTTTTTATTTGGCATACAAATCATGGCTTCCGGGATGCAGAAGGCGGCAGGAGATCGTTTTCGAAGAATCCTGGAAGTCCTGACTAACAAACCTGTTATCGGTGTTTTAACCGGTATCCTGGTGACGATCCTGGTCCAAAGCAGCAGCACTGCAAGTGTTATGGTTGTCGGTTTTGCCAATGCCGGCTTGATGAACCTTTCCCAGGCGATCAGTGTAATCATTGGGGCCAATGTGGGAACTACGGTTACCGCTCAACTGGTTTCTTTCGAAATATGGGTTATTGCCCTTCCTGCAATCGGCATAGGTTCGCTCCTTAATTTTTTCGGCCGGCGTCGTTTTCAACGTTACCTCGGACAGACGGTGTTGGGTCTTGGCCTCCTGTTTCTGGGTATGATTACCATGTCTGAGGGCATGAGTCCTCTGCGCGAACTGGATGCTTTTTACCGGATGCTTCTTCAATTCAGCACCTATCCTGTTTTAGGGATCCTGGCCGGAGCCATCTTTACCGCTTTGATTCAAAGCAGCAGCGCCGCTACCGGTGTGATTATTGCCCTGACAGTACAGGATTTGATCCCCTTTGATGCAGCGGTTCCCCTTATATTAGGCACAAACGTAGGCACCAGCATTACAGCCATCCTGGCCGGCATTGGGGCCAATGTTGCGGCGCGTCGGGCAGCCGCGGCCCATGTTGTATTCAATGTGGTCGGAGTCATCCTGATCCTAATTTTCCTGGGCCCATTTACCAGTGTGATTGTAGAGACAGCCGAGACAGTACCCAGGCAGGTGGCCAATACCCATACTGCGTTCAACGTATTTAATACCCTGGTATTTCTTGTTTTCCTGAAGTATTTTAACCGCTTGATATGTTATATTATACCCGGCGAAGATGAGAAAATGGACTTTGGTCCAAAGTATCTCGATGCAAGGATAATGAAAACTCCTGCCGTGGCCATCGGAGGAGCCAAGCAGGAGCTGCTGCGCATGGCCGGTATTGCCCGGGAAATGTTGGATGAGTCGGTCCAGGTATTTCTCAACAAGGATCTGAAGAAGATAAAGCATATCGATCAGATGGAGGAATTGATCGACGGCCTGGAAAAGGAGATTAACGTTTATCTATCTGAACTTTCCCAGCACTCGATGTCTCAGCAGCAAACTAAAATGATCGGTAACCTGATGTCGGCGGCAAACGACCTGGAAAGGATTGGGGATCATTCAGAAAATATCATGCAGTTGGGTGAAATGAAAACAGAAGAGAGGCTCCCCTTTACCAATGTGGCCCAGGAAGAAATACGATCGTTCAGTTCCCGGATTGCTTCCATGCTTAACAGGGCGGTAATCGCTTTTGAACAGGCAGACAAGGATCTGGCTGCGGAGGTGGTGGCTGAAGACGACGAGATAGACGAACAAGAAAAAGTGTTGCGCAATAAACATATCGACCGCATCAATACAAAACAATGCCATCCCGCGGCGGGTGTTATTTACCTCGATCTGCTCAGTAATCTTGAAAGGGTGGCCGATCACGCCAAGAATATTGCCGAGCTGGTTCTGGAAGAATAATCATCGCCCGGAAAGTAGATGAAGTTTTATGCCTCCTTTAACCAAAGGCACTTTGTTGCTCATGGAAGATCAACCTTCCCTCGAAAAAGCTGCCCAAATCATCAACAAAGGCGGGTTGGTTGCTTTCCCCACCGAAACTGTTTACGGTTTGGGGGCCGCTGCAACCGATGAAGACGCTGTGGCCGGTATTTACAAAGCCAAGGGCCGTCCTGCGGACAATCCTCTGATTGTCCATCTTTCCGGCCCCGGTCAGCTTGAAAATGTCGCCCGGGATATAACGAAAAAAGTTTATAAGCTTACGGACCGGTTCTGGCCTGGGCCGTTAAGCCTGGTTTTGCCCCGTTCTGAAAAGATACCGGACCTGGTCTCGGCCGGATTGCCTTCAGTTGCGGTGCGTATGCCCGATCACCGGACTGCCCTTGATTTTATCCGCTTATCCGGGGTGCCCATTGCCGCGCCCAGCGCTAACCGTTCCGGGCGGCCAAGCCCAACAACCTACCGGCATGTGCTGGAAGATCTTACCGGCCGGATTGATGCTGTAATAAAAAGCTCGCCCTGCAAGGTTGGTCTCGAGTCCACGGTTCTTGACATGACCGGAGAGGTTCCGGTAATTTTAAGGCCGGGAGGTGTTTCCAGGGAAGAGCTTGAAGAGGTAATGGGCTGTACCGTAGATGTGGCCGGGGCCAGGGGGCAATTCGTACGTCCTCTTTCGCCCGGAATGAAATACCGCCACTATTCGCCCCGGGCGAAATTGTTCTTAATTACCGGGCCATCTGCGTCACGATTTCCTGTTATTAAGGCTTTGACGAAACATTACCGGAACCTTGGTTTTACTGTTGGATACCTGAATACTTCTTTAAAGGGCAGCTTAAATCAGGGAACTGATCCGGCATGTTTTGCAGCCGCATTATATAAATCGCTGCGCCGCATGGATCGCCAGGGGGTGGATATAATCCTGGCTGAAGAAATTGATGCGGCCGGTATTGGCCTGGCTGTGATGAACCGTTTAAAAAAAGCTGCTGCGAGAACACTGCGGGTGCAGCCTGGAAAACCTAAAGCTTGATCACAGGGGGATTGGATTTGTTAAAAATATTATTTGTCTGCACCGGAAATACCTGCCGCAGCCCGATGGCCGAAGCGCTGTTCAACAATGACCCCGTTCTGGAGCATCTGCCTTACAAGGTTGTTGCTTCATCTGCAGGCATATCCGCAGTAAAAGGTGAGAAGGCCTCCCTGCAAGCCCGCCGGCTCTTGCGCGAGGAAGGCATAACGGATCTGGAAAAACATTTTTCCAGGTCAGTCACAAAGGAAATTGTAGATGACGCTGATATTATCCTGGTTATGACCGGGGAGCAGCTGCAGGGTTTAACCGCCCCTTTCCCCCACCTGTCAGCTAAAACGTTTACCCTGAAGGGTTTTGTCTCTCTTGATCGAGAGAATCCCGATATTGGTGATCCCCTGGGCGGCGATCTGGAAAAATATCGCGAAGTGTTGGAGGAAATCAGGTCCTGCATCAAGAAAGTAATGGTCAAGTTAATGAAAGGCAGGGAGAGGAAAGGATGTGGGGAATGAAGATAGCGCTGGGGAGCGATCATGCCGGGTTTCGCTTGAAAGAGCATATCCGTGATCATGTCGAATCCTCGTCTCATACCTGTAAAGATTTTGGAGTTTTTTCCGAAGCAAGCGCCGATTATCCGGATATTGCCGCCTTTGTTACCGCTGCAGTTCAATCCGGCGAATATGATTGCGGCATTTTGATTTGCGGGACCGGGATCGGCATGTCCATTGCGGCTAACAAGAATACCGGGATCAGGGCGGCCCTTTGCGGGCAGGGTTACTCTGCCAAGTGCGCCAGGGAACATAACGATGCCAATATCCTGGCTATGGGTTCAAGAGTAATCGGTCCCGGTTTGGCCTTAGAGATACTCGATCTTTTTTTAAGCACTCCTTTTGCCGGAGGCAGGCACGAAAACTGGCTCCATAAAATTCAGGAACTTGAAGCTGGCAATGCGAGAACCCGGCCCAGTCAGGATTAATTATTTTCGGAGAGAATTTAGCAAAAAACTGGGGATTAATATTGAAAAAATAGAGTGGATATCCATTAAACCAGGTTGAACCTTTTCAACTGCTGGAGACCGGAGGGTTTGATTGATAGAACGGCCTGATTGGGATCACTATTTTATGCGAATCGCTTCTGTAGTTTCCTCTCGTTCAACCTGTATGAGACGGCAGGTAGGAGCATTGCTGGTTTTGAACAAAAGGATCCTGGCCACCGGCTATAACGGGGCCCCGGCAGGCCTTACTCACTGCGGGGAGATCGGTTGTCTGCGCCAGGAGATGCAAGTTCCGTCCGGCGAACGCCATGAGTTATGTCGCGGCCTCCATGCCGAGCAAAATGCTATCATCCAGGCCGCCGTCCATGGAGTGGCCATTAAGGATGCGGTATTATACTGCACCCACTACCCCTGTGCTGTTTGTGCCAAGATGCTGGTTAATGCCGGTGTGTCATCCCTTGCTCTGGCAGAGAACTATCCCGATACTCTGGCTAAAAAAATTTTTTCTGAAGCTGGTATTGGCATTAAATTTATTGTATAATATTTGCTGAACGTTAATTGTTTCATGTTTAAAATGTCTGTTATTTTGACACAAGTAGACATCTGATTTCTATGTTTAAATAAGATAAGTGAAAATAATAACTTATACCCTTTATTGCAGAAGGTTTAAAGCAAGGAGCCAAGAATATCAGGCTCGAAAGTTTTAACTGTTGGAGGAACAGCTCCGGTACAAGCACCAATAAAGTGACAGGGGGTGAAGTGCAATGACTGTGGAAATGGTTAAGTCAATAAAAGAAGCCGAAAACAGGGCTGAAGAAATCATCCGGGAAGCCCGCCAGGAAGGAAAGAAGGTTCAAAAAGACGCCCAGCGCAGGGCTGAAGAGCTCATGGAAAAAACCGTGATCGAAGCGGAAGAAGAAGCCGGGAATTTAATGAAAAAGGCTGAAGAAGAAGCCAGGTCCGAATCAGAGCCGCTTGTAAATGAACGTGAGGAAGAAATAAAGCACTTGAAAGAAAAAGCGGCAGAGCGCATGCCGGAAGCTGTAGCCCTGATCAAAAACAAGGTTGTGAAAACTGATGCCGATTATTGATATGAAAAAAGTTTATATCCTGGGGCATCGGCAGGAAAGGACCAGAGTTTTTAACCTCCTGCACAAGATGGGAACAGTGGAGCTGCTAGATGTAAAATCGGGCGAGGGGTGGAAGGAATTTCAGGATCTGCTGGAACCGGAACAGCTTCCGGATAATATTTCCCAGATTGACAGCAAGCGCAGTGATATTCGTTTTTGCCTTGATTTTTTCCAGCGTCACTTCCCAATCCGTAAAAGTATGATCGAACAGTTTACAGGCAGCAGACTTGATTTGACGGATGAGCAGTTCAACAGTTATATCGAAGCCCTCGAACAGGTTGAAGAGATATATAAGGCTTGCCGTGAAGCCGAAGAAGACTTAGTGCGCATTCGCAATGAAGAAACCCAGTCCCACAACCTGATTGAAGATCTTCAGCCCTGGGTGCCGCTGGATCTACCCCTGGAAGAGGTTGAAGAGGGTTCCTGGACCATGATGGATCTGTTCATTGTGCCCGTTGAACAGTATTCTGCCCTGTTGGAAGACCTGCCAGAAACAATTTCCGAATACTGCCTGGATGAAGTATTTTCCGACGAGGAAAATGTTTATTTCTTTTTTTCAGCCCTTGCCGAAAAGAAGCAGGCCATAGATGAACTTTTTAGGGGCAAGGCGGTTTCAAGAGCCAGCTTTCCCGATGTAACCGGCACTCCCTCGGACATAATAGACTCGTTAAATAAAAAACTGGAAGAATTAGCGCAGGAAAGAAGCGCTGTTTTAAAAGAAGTTGAAAAACTGCTTGTCCATCGACCGATGTTAATGGCCTGCTACGACTATATGGATAACGAGCACGCAAAACATCAGGCCATGGCAAATCTGGCCGGCACCGATAATAGCTTTTTGCTTGAAGGTTGGGCCCCGGTGCCTATTATGGACGATTTGGAAACTACTATCAGCGAAAATACTGAAACGGCAGTGCTGACCTCGCGGGAGCCTGAACCGGATGAAGACGTTCCGGTGCTTTTACATAACAAGGGTCCGGCCGAACCTTACGAAGTTGTGACCAAACTTTACAGTACTCCTAAAAGAAACGAGCTTGATCCCACTCCCTTTATGGCTCCGTTTTTCTTCCTGTACTTTGGTATTTGCCTTTCCGATGCCGGTTACGGTATCCTGCTGGGCCTGCTTGCCTTCTACCTTTACCGCAAACTGACCCTTGGCGAGTCGGGCCGGCAGCTGTTGAAGTTATTGATGCTCGGCGGGATTTCCGCTTTTGCTTTCGGGATCCTGCTGGGAGGATATTTCGGAGACTTAATAGAGCTACCGCCGTTGTTGTTCAATCCCCTGGAAGAGCCGATGACCATGTTGATTGCTGCTTTGGCTATTGGCCTGTTTCAGGTTTATTTTGGCATGGGCCTGCAGGCATATCGCAATATAAAAGGCGGGAAACCTCTGGACGCCCTTTATGATCAAGGGTTTTGGTTCATATTTTTAAACGGGCTGATCCTGCTTGTTACCGGGATTAATCCTGCCGGCCAGTGGATGGCTGTCGTTGGCGGGGCGGGGCTGGTTTTAACCCAGGGCCGTTCTCAGAGCAGTGTGATTCTGAAATTTTTCAGCGGCCTTTTGAGCCTTTACAACGTGACCCAGTATTTGAGCGATGTGCTCTCGTATTCGCGTTTGTTTGCCCTGGGGCTTGCTTCCGTTGTTATCGGCATGGTTGTCAATTCGGTTGGCGAGCTGGCTGCCGGGAGCATTATCGGTTATGTCGTTTTGGTCATAATCTTGATCGGCGGCCATTTCTTCAACATGATCATCAGCACCTTGAGTTCTTATGTGCACACCAGCCGCCTGCAGTACCTGGAATTTTTCAACAAGTTTTTTGAAGGCGGCGGAAGGTCATTCCAACCTCTCAGGGTTAAGAATAATTATGTCGATATTGTCGAATCGGAAGAAAACTAAAAAAACAGGTGTCAGGCCTGTTTATTTCAGAAGCAGGCAATTCCTGATTCCTGTTTTTTCATCGCTGATATTACTTAATTGTAGAACAAAAAAAGGAGGCTTTACAAAATGGAAGGAATTGAAATAGCAATGCTGGGAGTGGCTCTGGCGGTTGGTCTGGCCGGAAGTGGTTCGGCAATCGGAATCGGGATTGTCGGCCAGAGCGCTTGCGGCCTGATTTCTGAGGATCCGGACAAATTTGGGCAGACCCTTTTATTACAGGCTCTTCCGGGTACCCAGGGCATATATGGGCTCCTGGCGGGATTCCTGATCATGCAGGATATCGGAATTGTCGGTGAAGAACTGGTTGAACTGACTACCTGGCAGGGCTATGCTTACCTGATGGCGGCGCTGCCGATAGCTATTGCCGGTCTTAGTTCCGGTATTTACCAGGGCAGGGTCCTGGCTTCGTCAATAAACTTGATTGCCAAGAGGCCGGAAGAAATGGGTAAAGGAATTGTATACGCGGTGATGGTTGAAACTTACGCTGTCTTTGCCCTTCTGGCCACAATCTTAATGCTGTTCGGTATAGCTGTTTAGAGCCGGCTGCTTAAAGGAGTGAGTTGCTTGAAAGAAGGAGCGGACAGGATCATCCAGCGCGTCCTGGATGATGCGCAGGCCAGGGCCGAGTCTATAAAAGCTGAGGCTGCTGAAAAGGCGGAGGCTATAGAAGCCGAGGCTAATGAAAAGGCTAAAAAAAAGAAAGACCAGATTATTGAACAGGCGCGCAAATCAGCTGCTGAGCAAAAAAGCCGTATCATCGGTGTAGCCGAGCTCGAAGCGCGCAAAAAACTGCTGACTGCCAAGCAGGAAATGATTGGTAAAGCCTTCCAGAAAGCTTTAGATGATCTGACAGGCCTGGATAACCGGGAATATCTTACTGTTATCCGCAATCTTCTCCTGGAAATGGTTGATACAGGCTCGGAGGCAGTTATATTTAACGAGCATGACAAAGCAAGAATTACGGATGATTTTTGGCAAGAGGTGAACAAGGCTCTGGCCGACCAGGGTAAGAAGGGAGAGCTGAAGCTTTCGGAAGAAACAAGGCCTATTAAAGGCGGCTTCATCCTCCAGAGAGGCGGCCTGGAAATGAATTGTTCCTTTGAATCTCTTCTTATGGGAAAAAGAGATGAACTGGAATATGAGGTAGCCGAACTACTTTTTAAATAACAGGCAAGCTTTCCTCCAGGAAAGGAGAGCAGAGGTATATGCTTATTGATGATACAATTTATGGCTATGCGGTAGCGCGGGTAAAGGCTATGGAAACACAGCTTCTTGACCAGAGCCAATTTGAAAGAATGATCAATTCTTCCACTACCGAGGAAGCGGTAAAGGTTCTGTCCGAAACGGGCTATTCCGCCTCAGTAGCCGAACTGGATGATGTTTACAATTTTGAAACTATCTTAGCGGATGAGTTGAGTTACGTTTTCAATACTGTTTATAAGATTAGCCCTGTACCTGAATTGATCGGGATGTTGGCTCTGCGTTATGACATCCATAACCTGAAGGTATTGTTCAAATCCAAATTCCTGGGTGTTAAAAGTGATCTCCTTATCCCGGTCGGTTCCCTGGACATAGCCAAGCTGGAATATGCCGTAGGTGAGGATAACTACCTGTTGCTGCCCGAAAAGCTGCGCCGGGCTGCCAACTCAATTAATGAAGATTTTATGATTAACCTCGACCCCCAGATTATTGATTTAATCCTGGACCGGGTTCTCTATGAGCAGTTAATTGATGCCGCCAGGGAGTACGATGCGCCGTTTTTGGAGGGTCTTTTTGTCAGGCAAATCGACTTAAACAACTTGAAAACACTGATCAGGGTTAAACGAATGGGCCTGAGCAGGGATTTTTTGGCCAGGGTTCTGCTTCCAAATGGCACCCTGTCTGTCGATCGACTGACCTCCATGTTCGAGGAACCCCTGGAGTCCTTAATTTCTATGCTGGCCATAAGCGATTATGCTGAACTGGTCAGTGAAGGGGTGCGGGAGGGGTTGGAAAAAGGGTCGGCTTCAACCCTGGAAAAGTTATCTGATGATTTTATAACCTCTTACCTTAAAGAGGGCAAATGGGTTCCTTTTGGGGTTGAACCCCTGGTTGGTTACCTCTGGGCCAAGGAAATTGAGATTAAAAATATCCGCATTGTTTTAGTGGGCAAGATTAACAGGTTGCCTGCTGAATCAATCAGGGAGCGAATTCGCGATGTCTACATATAAAATTGCCGTTATCGGAGATAAAGACTCCATCCTGGGATTCAAAACCATTGGCGTGGATACCTTCCCGGTAACCAGTGATCAGACGGCGCTTGATACTCTCAAAAAGCTGGTTTCAGAAAATTATGGAGTTATTTTTATCACCGAAGAGTTGGCCCAGGGTATTCCGGATGTGATTAATGAGCTGCATAAGCGTTACTTGCCCACGGTGGTTTTGATCCCAAACAGTAAGGGAGCCCTGGGGATTGGAATTGAGCAAATAAGGAAAAATGTCGAAAAAGCGATTGGTGCAGACATTCTTTTCAGGAAAGAAGGTTGATAACTTGGATGTTGGAAGAATTGTAAAAGTATCCGGTCCCCTTGTAGTAGCTGATAAAATGGACGCGGCCCGGATGTACGATATGGTCAGGGTCAGTGAGGCCCGCCTGATGGGCGAGATTGTTGAGCTGCGCGGCGACCAGGCTTCCATACAGGTATACGAGGAAACTGGCGGAATAGGCCCGGGTGAACCCGTATATATTACCGGTGAACCGCTCAGTGTTGAACTCGGGCCCGGTATGATCGAGTCATTTTTTGACGGGGTCCAGCGCCCGCTCGACGGAATTAAAAAAGCAGCGGGCGATTATATCACCCGGGGTGTTGAGATTCCCGCCCTTGATCGCGATCGCAAATGGGATTTTAAGCCTACGGTTAAAGAAGGGGACCAGGTAGAGGCCGGAGACATCATCGGCACCATCCAGGAAACCACCATTATTGAACACAGGGTGATGGTGCCGGCCAATTTCCCCGCGGGGAAAATCAAAGAAATTAAAAGCGGCGAAGCTACTGTAACGGATGTTATAGCCAAACTGGAAACTGATGAAGGGGAACTTGAAATTACCATGCTGCAGCGTTGGCCTGTTCGTAAAGGCCGGCCTTACAAAGAAAAAATGGGTCCTCATATTCCTTTAATGACCGGTCAACGGATCC
Source organism: Syntrophomonadaceae bacterium (assembly GCA_003553895.1). Taxonomy (GTDB): domain Bacteria; phylum Bacillota; class Dethiobacteria; order DTU022; family DTU022; genus B1SED10-74M. The sequence goes on from PWFM01000081.1 coordinate 19,496, forward strand.
TGGACACGTTTTTCCCGGTGGCCAAGGGAGGGACCGCCTGTATTCCCGGTCCTTTTGGCAGTGGTAAAACCGTTACCCAGCATCAGCTGGCCAAGTGGGCCGACGCGGAAATAGTGGTTTACATCGGCTGCGGCGAGCGCGGTAACGAAATGACCGATGTCCTTTTGGAGTTCCCGGAGCTGCAGGACCCCAAATCCGGGGAGCCGCTGATGAAGCGGACGGTCTTGATTGCCAATACTTCAAATATGCCGGTTGCGGCCCGCGAGGCTTCCATTTATACTGGTATTACAATTGCTGAATATTTCAGGGACATGGGCTACAGCGTTGCCCTGATGGCGGACTCCACTTCCCGGTGGGCCGAAGCGCTCCGCGAGATGTCGGGCCGTCTTGAAGAAATGCCCGGTGAGGAAGGCTACCCGGCTTACCTCGGTTCCCGCCTGGCCGACTTTTACGAGCGTTCAGGCCGGACCATCTGCCAGGGCAGTGAAGACAGGGAAGGCGCTTTGACCCTGGTCGGCGCTGTATCCCCTCCGGGTGGCGACCTTTCTGAGCCGGTTTCGCAGGGCACGTTGCGTATTGTCAAGGTGTTCTGGGGCCTGGATGCTTCTCTTGCCTACTGGCGCCATTTCCCGGCTATTAACTGGCTCTTGAGTTATTCGCTCTACCTGGACAATGTTGCCCCCTACTTCAGGGAAACCATTGGCGAGCAGTGGAATGAAATGCGCAGGGAAGCAATGCGTCTGCTCCAGGAAGAATCGGAGCTGGAAGAGATCGTGCGCCTGGTGGGCATCGATGCCCTTTCTGCAAAAGAAAGACTGGTCCTTGAAACTTCCAAATCACTGCGTGAAGATTTCCTGCACCAGAATGCCATGCACGAAATTGATACCTACAGCTCCCTGGAGAAACAGTTCGCCATGATGGATTTAATCCTTACCTACCATCACGAAGCGGGAGCTGTAATAGAGAAAGCCGAAATAGATTTAGACCTGGAAAAACTGTTTTCGCTCCCGGTTCGGGAGAGGATTGCCCGGGCCCGGTATATACCGGAAGAAAGAATAAAAGAAATGGAAGATATTAAACGGGAGATCAAAGAACAGGGGGCCCCGTTAGCCGGTGAAGGAGGGGACGAAGATGCTTAAAGAGTACAAAACCATTGCCGATGTAGCCGGACCGCTGATGCTGGTGGAGCAGGTGGAAGGCGTGAAATACAACGAGTTAGCTGAAATTGAATTGCCCGGCGGGGATATACGGCGGGGACAGGTCCTGGAAATTGACCGTGACAAAGCTTTGGTGCAGGTTTTTGAAGGTTCTACAGGGTTAAATATTGGGACGGCAAAAGTCCGCTTCCAGGGCAAGGCTATAGAACTGCCCGTGTCTATGGATTTGCTGGGCCGGGTTTTCAGCGGACTGGGTACGCCCCGCGATCAGGGTCCCAAGATTATCCCCGATAAGCGGCTGGATATTAACGGTTTTCCGATTAACCCTTATGCCCGTGACTATCCCTCGGAATTTATTCAGACCGGGGTTTCGGCCATTGATGGGATGAATACCATGGTGCGCGGCCAGAAACTGCCAATATTTTCCAGCTCAGGGCTGCCCCACTCCAACCTGGCCGCCCAGATTGCCCGGCAGTCCAAGGTGCTCGGATCGGAGGCCAAGTTTGCCGTTGTTTTTGCCGCTATGGGTATCACTTTTGAAGAGGCGGATTTCTTTATCAATGACTTTCGCAAGACCGGCGCTATCGAGCATTCCATCCTTTTCATCAACCTGGCCGACGACCCGGCCATTGAAAGGATCTCTACACCGCGTATTGCCCTGACGGCGGCGGAATACCTGGCTTATGAACAGGATATGCATGTTTTGGTTATCCTTACTGACATGACCAACTATGCGGAAGCCCTGAGGGAGATATCGGCCGCCCGTAAAGAGGTCCCGGGCCGCCGCGGCTATCCGGGCTATCTCTATACAGACCTGGCCAGCCTTTATGAAAGGGCCGGGAGGATCCAGGGGCGCAAAGGGTCGATTACCCAGCTTCCCATCCTGACCATGCCTGAAAACGACAAGACCCCCCCGATTCCCGACCTGACCGGCTATATTACCGAAGGCCAGATCATCCTGAGCCAGGAGCTGCACCGTAAAGGCATATACCCACCTATCGATGTTTTGCCTTCCCTTTCCAGGCTTAAGGATAAGGGGATCGGCGCCGATCAGACCAGGGAAGACCATGCCGACACCATGAACCAGCTTTATGCCGCCTATGCCCGCGGCAAGGAAGCCAAGGAGCTGGCTGCTATCCTCGGCGAAGCGGCCCTTTCAGAGGCTGACAAGAAGTTCTCCAGGTTTGCCGATGAATTTGAAAGCCGTTACGTGTCCCAGGGTGAAGAAGAGGATCGCACCATTATTGAAACCTTGGACCTGGGCTGGGAGCTGCTGGCTCTCCTGCCGCGAAACGAATTGAAGCGTGTCCGCGACGAATATCTTGAAAAATACCTGCCCGCCCAGGAGTCCGGCCAGGAGGAGGGTTAGTTTATATGGAAATAAGGGTCAATCCAACCCGCATGGAGCTAAACCGCCTCAGAAGAAGGCTGACCATGGCCCAGCGGGGGCACAAGCTGCTCAAGGATAAAAGAGACGAGCTGATCCGCCAGTTTATGATCCTGGTCCGGAAAAATAAAGATCTGCGCGAGCATATCGAGAAAGAGCTTACGGATGCTTTTGCCAAGTTCCTCCTGGCCAGGGCGGTTATGTCGGCTGAAAACCTGGAAGAAGCCCTGATGTACCCTACCAAGGTCCTCCGGCTCGATGTGCACAGGCAAAACATAATGAGTGTCTACACTCCCAAGTTTGACTGGGCTGAAGAAGAAACCGGCGGGGGAGAAGGGTCCAGCATTTACCCTTATGGTTTTGTCGATACTTCGGCGGAACTGGATACCTCCATTGAAACCCTGTCCAATATTCTGCCCCAGCTGATGGAACTTGCCGAGGGGGAAAAATCGGTTCAGCTGATGGCGGAAGAAATTGAAAAGACCCGCCGCCGGGTTAATGCTCTCGAATATGTCTTGATTCCAAGGCTGGAAGAAACGATCAAGTATATAACCATGAAGCTTGATGAAAGCGAAAGAGGAGCCCTGACCCGCCTGATGAAGGTAAAAGATATGGTGCGGGCCAAAACCTAATCTTTTTGCCGCAAGCGATCCAGGTAAAACAGAAATTTCGGCATAACATGCCCGTAAAAATGACTATAAATTATTCAAAGGAACATATAGCTTATGCATGAACTGATGGTCCGGGGAGGGACCCCCCTCCGCGGAACTGTAAAAGTGAAAGGTTCAAAAAATGCCAGCCTGCCTGTCATAGCCGCTTCCATGCTGACCGACGGGCCGGTGGTTATAGAAGAAGTGCCCGATCTTCTCGATGTTCGCGCCATGATCGAGGTTGTCCAGTCCCTCGGCGCCAGGGCCGGTTATGATCCCTCGCGGGAAAGGCTCGATATTGATGCGTCCGCTTTAAAATCCCTGGAGCCTCCGACTGAATTGGTGCAAAATATGCGCGCTTCTTTCCTGGTCCTGGGCCCCTTGCTGGCCCGCTTTGGAAAGGCGACCCTGGCTTTGCCCGGCGGCTGCGCCATCGGTTCAAGGCCGGTTGACCTTCACCTCAAGGGCCTGGCCGGGATGGGGGCAGAATATTCTATTTCCGGCGGTGTGATCGAAGCCCGGGCCGATCGGCTGCATGGCGAAAGAATATACCTTGATTATCCCAGTGTCGGCGCCACCGAAAATATTATGATGGCTGCTACCCTGGCCAGTGGCACCACCTATATTGAAAATGCCGCTTCCGAACCTGAAATAGTCGACCTGGCAAACTTTTTAAACAGCGCCGGTGCCCGAATTAGCGGCGCCGGGATGAAAACAATCCGGATTAAGGGAGTGGAGGGGCTTTATAGCACCCGACATTCAGTTATACCCGACAGGATTGAAGCGGGAACCCTGCTCTTAAGCGCAGCAGTGACCGGTGGAGATGTGGTGGTCAATAATGTCTTGACCGATCACTTAAAGCCACTGATGGCTAAACTAAAAGAGACCGGGACAGTGGTCGAAGAAGTTGATCCGGCATCGATCCGGGTTATAAGAGAAGATCGGCCTAAGGGCGCAGACTTGAAAACTATGCCCTATCCGGGTTTCCCAACCGATCTTCAACCTCAGTTCATGACCCTGCTGGCTTTATCCAACGGGACCAGCCTGGTTACGGAAACTGTTTTTGAAAACAGGTTCATGCACGTAGACGGTCTGCTCAGGATGAATGCCGACATCATGGTGGACGGTAACCGGGCGGTTGTGCAGGGCAAGAACACCCTGCGAGGCGCCCCGGTGCAGGCGTCAGATCTAAGGGCCGCTTCAGCCCTGCTTCTGGCCGGGATGGCTGCTGAAGGGACGACCATAATTTCCAATATAGATTACCTATGGCGAGGCCATAGCTGCCTGGAAGAGAGGTTAAACAACCTTGGGGCGCAAATTGAATGTCGGGCTTTTCCCATCTCATACCGGGCTGAAAAAACGGGAGAATAAGTTATTTCAGCGGGCGCCGGATTATGTATAACTACCCCGGGAACATTCATATCCACAGCACCTACTCTGACGGCAGCGGGCATATCGAAGATATTGCAGAGGCCGCATCTGCCGCCGGGTTAAACTATATTATTATCTCCGACCACGAAACCATGGCCGGGTTGCCTGAAGAAGGGATCCGGCACGGGGTGATTACCCTGGTGGGGATGGAAATTAATCGTCGTCACAGTCATTATCTGGCTCTCGACCTGGATCAGCCTGTGGAGTCGGATGAAGAAGATCCCCAGCGAGTTATAGACCGGGTGAACCAGATGGGTGGTTTTGGTTTTATAGCGCATCCCTTTGAAAAAGGGTCTCCCTATATTGAAAAAGGAAAAGCTTATCCCTGGTACAACTGGCCGGTTTTTCGTTTCAGCGGACTGGAGCTCTGGAATTATACGTCCCACTGGCGCGGTCGCGATCCTTCAGCCTTAAAAACTCTTTACCGGTTCTTTTTTAACCGCAAGGCGGCCATGGACGGTCCTTCCCGTGAACTGATCGAACTATGGGACTGTTACACTGCCGCCGGACACCGGGTAACAGCAATCGGCAGCAGCGATGCCCATGCTACGCTCTATAAAATCGGCTTCATCAAAGTGCCCGTGTTCACTTATCGCTATATTTTTTCGACTTTAAACACTTATATAACCTTGCCGGAGAAAATAAGCGGTGATTTTAGCACGGCAAAAAAACAGGTTACCGGGGCCCTTAGAAATGGGAATTGCTATCTATCTTTTGACAGCCTTTATCCAGGCCGGGATTTTTATTTTTATGCCGAGAATGGAAAATTGGTTACCTTTATGGGAGAATACCTGGAATATGAAAAAGGAATTAACCTGCACTTAAAAGCCCCTGCGAACCATGCTCTCTTACGTCTGATTGTAAACGGTCGTGTTGAAAGAGAGGTTGAAGGGCAAGAGCTCCTGCACAGCGCTGTAGTGCCGGGGGCATATAGGTCTGAGGTTTATTACAAGCCCCGCTTCGGTCGTGCCAGGCCCTGGATATATTCCAATCCGATTTACCTCGGTTAAAGAAGGGCTCCCTTGTAGGTTCGTTAAGATTAAAGGTATTATTATCCATGCCGGATCACCGAAGTATTGGCAGCAATGTTTAAGCCGGGCTTTAAATTCTTTGTTGCAGTAAAGCTGCAAATAAGATACGATAACAGGCAGAAAAACTGTTGGCTTGCTTGCAAGAAATGGTTTTGCCGACCCGGCAACGGCTGTTTTGTTTGTTTTCCCCGGCACTGGATTCCAAACAATCCATTCGCCGGGATCAATATACAGTAAGGAGGTTACCCTATGCTAAAGATTGGCATTAATGGTTTTGGCCGTATTGGCAGGTTAACGATGCGCGCCTCCCTCGACCAGGACAAGGTCAAAGTAGTAGCCATTAACGATCTCTCCGATAGCGCATCCCTGGCCCATCTGCTGAAGTATGACTCGGTCTATGGTATCCTGGACGCCGACGTTCAGTCTGATGAGCAAGGCTTCCTGATAAATGGTGAACGGGTTGCTGTTTTCTCTGAAAGGGAACCGGCAAACATCCCCTGGAAAGATGCCGGTGTAGATGTGGTCATTGAGGCTACGGGCCTGTTCCGTAAGCGTGATACGGCTTCCGGGCATTTCAGTGCGGGAGCGGAGAGGGTTATTATCAGCGCCCCCGGAGAAGCTGATCTCGTGGTTGTCCTGGGTGTTAACGAGCATCTTTACGATCCGGACGATCATTATCTGATTTCTAATGCTTCATGCACGACCAATGCCCTGGCCTTGCCTGTTAAAGTCCTCCATGAAAACTTCGGTTTAAAACGGGGCCTGATGAATACTACACATGCCTACACTAATGATCAACAGCTGCTGGACTTTCCCCACTCAGATTTGCGACGGGCTAGAGCTGCCGCCCTTTCGCTTATCCCGACGACTACAGGCGCCGCCAGAACCGTGGGAGAAGTAATCCCCGAACTGAAGGGTAAAATTGATGGTTTTGCCATTCGGGTTCCGACCCCGACTGTTTCGCTGGTTGATTTTGTAGCTGAACTGGAAAAGGGAGCATCTGTAGACGCCATTAACGAAGCTTTTAAAAAAGAGGCTGCCAACTCCGCTTACCTGGGTTACAGTGAACTGCCCCTGGTTTCCATAGATTATAAGGGCAATCCCTATTCTTCGATTATTGACGGTCCCAGTACGATGGTTATAGATGGAAATATGATCCGGATTCTGGCCTGGTATGACAACGAGTGGGCCTATTCCTGTCGGCTTGTTGATCTGGCCGCAATTATAGCTTCAAGATAGGAAGGTACTTTTTACATGATCGATTTAAATAAAAGAAGCGGTTTGCCGTTGTCCTGGAATTCTGAACAGGAACAGCTTATTTTAGGGGAAGGAATTACCACTGAAGAAGGAGCTCCCGATGTTCGCAGACGCCTGGATATGCAGGAAGTGCTTTATGATAATCAGGCCGAAGAACTTGATAAACTCTATTACATGTACAGAGGCGTAGCAATGAATGAAGATAGGCTGGCTATTAAAGATTCAGGATTGCGCTACGATGTAACGGCTGTGCGCCCGGGAACCATCTCCAGTGAATTTGTCAAAACAGCCGGCCACTACCATCCCAAGAAGGAAGGGTCGGAGCTAACCTGGCCCGAAGTTTACGAGGTCCTGCATGGTAGGGCACACTACCTGATGCAAAGTGCAGTTCCCGAACACCCCGACCAGTTGGAGCAGGTGTTCCTGATTGCCGCCAAACCGGGTGACAAGGTGTTGATCCCGCCGGGATTCGGCCACATCACCATTAACCCCGGAGAGGAGTTCTTGATCATGAGCAACTGGGTGGCGGAAGGTTTTTCTTCCCTTTATGAACCGATCCGTAGAATGAAAGGCGGCGCTTATTTTGAGCTTGAAGGGGATGAAGCGCCAGAATTTGTCCCTAACCCCAATTATACAAACCTTCCCCCGCTGAAAAGATGTTCCGTGGTCCCGGTAGAGGATTTATCTTTGCTTACCGGGCTTCCTTTTTATACTGTTTTCAAGGAGAACAACAGCGCGTTCAGGTTTTTGACCCACCCCGAGGAATATATAGGAGTATTTGAAACATACCTGGAAGAGCTTGTTGATACCAGTACCTGATACTGCTTCTCTTCCTGAATAAGGATTATTTTTATATGTCAGCCTTTCATTAAAAGGCCCTCGCCGTATGCGCAAGGGCCTTTCAGATCCGGGCCAGGTACTAACAAAATCCCCCAGGCCCATTTTTTTAATGACTAATTCAGTCCTGGATGATATAATGTTTGCTATTAACAACGGAGGTGGTCTCCAGTTGAAAGTTAACCGCAGCATTGAAGAAATCAATGAAAAAATTAAAACCGGAAAAGCCGTTGTTTTTACGGCTGAAGAAATTATCGAAGTGGTTAAAGAAAAAGGCACAGAAGAGGCAGCCGCTACTGTGGATGTTGTTACCACAGGCACTTTTGGCCCTATGTGCTCTTCCGGAGTGTTTTTAAATGTGGGGCACCCCTCCCCGCGTATTAAGTTGGAAGAGGTTTACCTGAACGGTGTCCCGGCCTATTCTGGTATTGCCGCGGTAGATCTCTACCTGGGGGCGACAGCTTTGCCTCCTGAAGATCCAGCCAACCGTAATTACCCGGGTGATTTTATCTATGGAGGCGGCCATGTTATAGAAGACCTGGTCTCCGGTAAAGAAATCAGGATGGAGGCAAGCGCATATGGGACCGATTGCTATCCCCTGAAAAAGATTGATACCAGCTTCAGGCTTTCGGAAATAAATGAAGCAACTCTCTTTAACCCCCGAAATGCCTATCAAAACTATAATGTGGCCGTAAATCTGGGCCCAAAAACAATCTATACCTATATGGGTGTATTGAAGTTGAATATGGGCAATGCCAATTACAGTTCTGCCGGCCAGCTGAGCCCTCTTTTCAATGATCCTCTCCTGAAAACAATCGGCATTGGGACCAGGATATTTTTAGGCGGCGGGATCGGCTATGTAACCTGGCATGGGACTCAGCACAATCCTTCGGCAAAAAGGGCCGATAATGATACTCCTGTTAGCCCGGCAGCGACCCTGGCTTTGATTGGCGATTTAAAGCAGATGGAACCGCGCTGGTTGAGGGGCCTGAGTTTTCTTGGTTACGGGGCTACCATGCAGGTTGGCATGGGCGTCCCTATTCCTATTCTCAATGAAGAAATAATGCGCTATTGCTCGGTCAGTGATGAAGACTTGAAAGCGCCTGTGGTCGATTATCACCGGGGGTATCCCTATAAAGAAGGCGGTGAACTGGCCCTGGTCAGCTATGCCGACCTGAAGAGCGGGTCTATTAACATCAAGGGTCAAAAAATTCCCACTGCCTCGCTTTCCAGCTATGCCGGAGCGAGGGAAATTGCCGCCACCCTGAAAGAGTGGATTGAAACCGGGCATTTTTCACTGACCGCTCCTTCAGCGCCCCTGCCCTCTCTGGAAGCCGGAATTAAACTTAATGCCCTGCCCCAGAGAGATCCTGAGCAGAAGGAGGTTAAATAATGGTTAAACAAAAAATTGTGCTCCGTTTTCCCCCACATTTAGTAGAACAACCGACCATTTATCACCTGATCAAGGATTTTGACCTGATGGTAAATATTCTGCGGGCCGACATAAACCCCAAGAAAGAGGGACGTTTAATGATGGAGCTCAGCGGTGAAGAATTAAACTACCAGCGCGCTGTGGAATGGCTTAAGGAACAGGGATTGCGGATTATGGGTCTGGAACAGCAGATCATCTGGCGTTCGGACCGCTGCACCCACTGTGGGGCCTGTACCGTAATATGTCCCACCGAAGCCCTGGCCTTCAACCGTCCGGAGATGACCGTCAGTTTTGATGAATATAAGTGCGTAGTCTGTGAGCTTTGCCTAAAAGCCTGTCCGGCCCGGGCCATGGAAACCCTGGTGGAGAATGCCAATTCCAGATGAGCAGTGTCCGCTTTTATCGTAACGAACCAGGTGGGTTGAGACTGGCATCTTTTACTGTAAAGGTAAAGGAAACCGATCTCTGGATTGCTGTTAGCAGCGATTCCTATAGCGCCGACCTGCCTGCCCGGGTTGAGCAGCTTGTCTTTAGCCGGCGCATGTCCCTGGAAAAATACCTTGATGCCAACCCCCACATTAAATCTGAGTTTGGCCCCTGCCTGCCGAAAGGGGAACCGCCGGAAATATTCCGGACTATGACTGTCGCGGCAAACCGGGCCGGAGTTGGCCCCATGGCCGCCGTGGCCGGCGCTTTTGCCGAGATGGTCGGTCTCTACCTCCAGGAATTATCAAAAGAAATTGTTGTAGAAAATGGTGGGGATATTTTTATTAAAGCTGTCGAACCGATTAATGTAGGTATCCATGCCGGCAATTCTCCCTTAAGTGGAAAAATCGCCCTGAAAATTAGTCCGGAGCAAACCCCGCTTGGTATTTGCACCTCTTCCGGCACTTTAGGGCCTTCCCTGAGTTTTGGCCGGGCTGATGCGGCGATAGCCCTCTCTCCTTCGGTGGCTCTTGCCGATGCCGTTGCCACAGCCCTCGCTAACAGGGTCAAAGAGGCCGGAGATTTGGAGCCAGCCCTTGCTAATGCCCGGACCATCGAGGGTATAACCGGGGCCCTGCTGATCTTCCAGGACAAAATAGCCGCCTGGGGCGCGATAGAACTTGTAGAATAGCGCAAGCTTAACTGCGCTTCAAACCGGTTGTGAGGGGATGAATATAGAAAACCTTTCGCATGAAATCGCTCGTAAGAAGTTATTGAACGTCAACTTGATCTGCGCTATAATATTTATGCTAAAGGCCGGCATAGCTCAATTGGTAGAGCAGCTGAATCGTAATCAGCA
>PWFM01000211.1 GCA_003553895.1 Syntrophomonadaceae bacterium
CTGATCACTGCCAGGGCCGGGTTTGTTGTTTTCCCATTCTGTTTTTGCAGCCTTTATTTTATGCAGGTATTCTTTAATCTTTTGTTCCTGGCCCTGGGCAGTGGGACGATAGAATTCTTTACCGGCCAGAACCGCCGGGAGATACTCTTGCTCTACGTAGTGGCCGGGATAGTTATGGGGGTAGCGGTAACCTTTACCGTGCCCCAGTCTTTCTGCGCCTTTGTAACTGCTGTCTCTAAGGTGTCGCGGCACCGGCTGGTTCTCTTCTTCTTCCACCAGCCGCATGGCTTCATTTATCGCCAGGTAGGAAGCGTTGCTCTTGGGAGCCCCGGCCAGGTATACGGCCGCCTGAGCCAGGGGTATTTTCCCTTCGGGCAGGCCGATCATCTGGACGGCCTGGGCGCTGGAAACGGCCAGGGTCAGGGCGTAAGGGTCGGCATTGCCAATATCTTCGGCGGCGCTGATGATCAGGCGCCGGGCTATAAAGAGCGGATCTTCACCGCCCTTGATCATCCTGGCCATCCAGTAAAGGGCGGCATCGGGATCAGAACCGCGGATGGATTTGATCAAAGCCGAAGCCATGTCGTAATGGTTGTCGCCCTGGCGATCGTAAGAAAGCAGCTTTTTTTGCATTCCTTCAGCAGCATCTTCCACCGATACCTTGATTTTTCCTTCACTTTCATCGGAGGAGATAACCGCCATTTCAAGGGCATTAAGGGCCACCCTGGCATCGCCTTCGGCTTTGCCGGCCAGGTACTCCAGGGCTGCGGGCTCAATGTCAATATTATATTTACCCAAACCCCGCTCGCCGTCTTGCAGGGCCTGCTTAAGCAGGGCGGCAATATCTTCTTTGGCCAGGGCTTCAAAAACAAAAAGCCTGGTTCTTGAAAGGAGCGGGCCGGTTAAATAAAAGAAGGGGTTTTCAGTAGTAGCTCCAATAAAAATGATCGTCCCCTGTTCGACTGCGGCGAGCAGGACATCCTGCTGGGACTTATTAAAGCGGTGGATTTCATCGAGAAATAGAATGGTGCGCCGGTTATGCAGCGACCAGTTTTCGCGGGCCTGCTCAAGGACTTCCCGGACATCTTTTACACCTGAGGCTACGGCATTCAGCTGGGTAAAATCGGCCCTGCTCCGGGCGGCAATGATTCGGGCCAGGCTCGTTTTTCCCGTGCCCGGCGGACCGTAAAAGATTAAAGAGACCAGCCTGTCCGCTGTAATAATGCGCTGAAGCGGTTTTCCCTCTCCGAGGATATGGGCCTGGCCGGCAAACTGCTCCAGGGTTTCAGGGCGCATCCTCCTGGCCAGCGGTCCTTCTTTTTTTATTTTGTTTTCCAGGCCCAGGCTGATTAAATCCACTGCTTCCACCTGCCTTCCTGCCGGGTTATTTAAGATATGTCGGCACAATACGCGCCCGGCCCTTATTCACCATCTCCGTAGTACTGGTTGAGTATAGGGCGCATCTTTTTATAATAGAGGGCAAAGCGATCTTCGGCCAGGGCCGCCCTGATCTCCCTCATTAAATGATCAATATAATAAAGGTTGTGATACGTAGTCAGCCTTAATCCCAAAACTTCCCCGGCATTTAGGAGGTGCCTGATATAGGCCCGGCTGTAATTGCTGCATACCTGACAGGCGCAGTCCCGGTCCAGCGGATCGGGATCAGCGGCGTAAACGCTGTTGCGAATAGGCAGGTAGCCCTCTGATGTCATGACCCTGCCGTTGCGGGCTATCCGGGTGGGCAGGACACAATCAAAAATATCGATGCCCTGTTTAATCCCTTCCAGCAGGGCATCAGGAGTTCCTACTCCCATCAGGTAGCGGACTTTGTCTGGCGGCAGTTCGGGGACGGTGCTTTCCAGGGCGGCATACATCAGGTTTTTGGGTTCGCCCACGCTCAAACCGCCCACGGCATATCCGGGGAAGTCCATTTCCACCAGTTCCCGGGCGGATTGGCGTCGTAAATCCTCATAGACACCGCCCTGAACGATGGCAAAAAGGGCCTGATCATCCCTGAAGTGGGCCTGTTTGCATCGCCCGGCCCACAGGGTGCTCCTTGCAACCGCGGTTTTTACCTGAGCATGTTCGGCCGGGTAGGGCGGGCATTGATCAAGGACCATGGCAATATCGGCGCCAATGATATTCTGCAACCGGGTCACCCTTTCCGGGGTCAAAAAATGCATTTTCCCGTCGATATGCGAGGTAAAAGATACTCCCCGGTCATCGATTTTACGCAGCCCCCCCAGGCTGAAGATTTGAAAACCGCCGCTGTCGGTAAGCAGAGCCCCGGGCCAGTTCATAAAAGAGTGCAGTCCGCCGTGCCGGGCGATGATTTCCAGACCCGGTCGCAAAAAAAGATGGTAGCAGTTGCCCAGGATCAATCCCGTGCCCATCTCTTGCAGCTCGCGGGTGGATACAGTTTTTACTGTGCCCTGGGTACCAACCGGCATAAAAGCCGGGGTCTCAACCTTCCCGTGCCCTGTGGCCAGTTCGCCCAGCCTGGCCCCGGTCTGGGGACATTTCCGGTTTAAAGTAAATTTTACGGGCATCCTATTCACCGATCCTGTTATCTTTCCCGGCCGGAATTATAATTGGCGGCGGGAATTTATAGAATCAACATGCAATCGCCAAAACTGTAGAAACGGTACTCTTCCGCCACCGCCTGGCGGTAGGCCTTCATAACCAGATCGTAACCGCCAAAAGCGCTGATCAGCATCAACAGTGTGGAACGGGGCAGGTGAAAATTAGTCAGCATAGCCCCGACCAGGCGAAATTTAAAGCCGGGATAAATATAGAGGTCGGTCCAGCCTTCCCGGCCGCTGACCAGGCCGTCTTCGGCGGCCACAGTTTCGAGGACCCGGCAGACTGTGGTGCCAACAGCGATAACCCGCCGCCCCTCACGCCTGGCCCGGTTAATTGTTGCGGCAGTTTCACTATCAATCCTGTAAAACTCCGAATGCATTTTATGGTCCCTGATATCTTCCGCTTTAACGGGCTGGAAGGTGCCGGGGCCGATATGCAGGGTGATAAAAGCGGTTTCCACTCCTTTGTCGGCAAGCGCCTGGAAGACCCTGTCGGTAAAATGAAAACCGGCTGTCGGCGCTGCGGCCGATCCTGCTTTTTGGGCATAAATAGTCTGGTACTGCTCGGGGTAATCGACGTCCCGTTTAATGTAAGGCGGCAGGGGAACTTTGCCCAGCTCCGGCAAAAGCTCTTCTATTGGCCGGGGGGAGATAAAACTGATCAGGCGCAGTTCTCTTTCGGCATAATCTTCTACCAGGGCTTCTACCTTCCGGTCAAGTAGTACTCTGGCTCCGGGCTTTAATTTTTTACCCGGCTTAACCATGGCCACCCATTTTCCACCCTCATTTTTGTGAAGGAGCAGGATTTCGGCCGGGGTGTTTCTGCCGGCGATGCGTCCGATCAGCCGGGCCGGTATTACCCTGGTATCGTTAAAAACCAGCAGATCCCCCTGTTTCAGGTAAGCCGGCAGGCGGTTAAAAACACTGTGTTCGATAGCTGCTTCAGCCCGCTTTAAGACCAGCATCCGGGACTGGTCCCTGGTCTCGAGCGGTTTTTGGGCAATCAAGTCTTCGGGCAGATGGTATTCATAATCGCTCAGGCGGCGTTTATCCAAAACTACACCTACATTTCTCTCACCAGGTATTTCCATGCATCGGACCGGAGCCGGTTTTACCTTCTGATCAGGTTAAACAGCAGGGTCAATACAATGCTGATAATAATCATGGTGGCCAGGGGTAAATAAAAAGTAAAGTTCTCTCTTTGAATCAATATATCACCTGGGAGGCGACCCAGACCCAGCCGGCCAAAGACCAGGAAAAGCACTCCCACAAAAGCTATTATACCGCCGCCTATGAGCAAAAGCCTTCCGAATGATTCCAGGTTGAACATGTAAACACTCCTTGCTTGTTACCACAGTTTCTGCTGGGGATCTTCTCTGGGAGGCAGGCCCAGGTATGAATAAGCTTCGCCGGTGGCCATCCGGCCCCTGGCCGTCCTTTTCAGCAGGCCCAGCTGCATCAAATAAGGTTCATAAACGTCTTCGAGGGTTTCGGGTTCTTCGCTGATACAGGCTGCCAGGGTATCGAGGCCAACCGGTCCGCCGTCGAATTTCTCTACCAGGGCTTTAAGGAGGCGGCGATCTATTTCATCCAGGCCTTTTTGATCGAGCTGGAGCATCTGCAGCGCTTCTCCGGCCACTGCGGCGGTAATAACATTATCGGCTTTTACCTGGGCGTAATCGCGCACCCGCTTTAAGAGGCGGTTGGCTACCCGGGGAGTTCCCCGCGAGGCCCTGGCAATGATAGCGGCCCCCTCTTTTTCCGCCTCCATATTAAGAATACCGGCCGACCGGATAATAATTTGCTCCAGTTCTTCCGGCGTGTAAAAATCCAACCGATCGACCACCCCAAAGCGATCCCTGAGGGGCGAAGTCAGGAGCCCGGCCCGAACGGTGGCTCCAATCATGGTAAACGGAGGCAGGTCGAGGCGCAAAGAACGAGCTCCCGGGCCTTTACCGATAATTATGTCGAGGGCATTGTCTTCCATGGCCGGGTAAAGTATCTCTTCCACCGAGCGATTCAGGCGGTGAATTTCATCGATAAAAAGCACATCGCCGTGGCCCAGGTTGGTCAGGAGCGCCGCCAGGTCGCCCGGGCGCTCGATTGCCGGGCCGGAGGTAATCCTGATACTAACTCCCAGTTCCCAGGCAATGATGTGGGCCAGGGTGGTTTTGCCCAGGCCGGGGGGGCCGTAAAGCAGCACGTGGTCCAGGGCTTCATTTCTTTCCTGGGCGGCCCTGACGTAAATGGCCAGTTTTTCTTTAATTTTTTCCTGGCCCACGTATTCCTCGAAAGTCCTGGGCCTGAGGCCGACTTCAATCTGGGGGTCGTCCTCGGGTTGGCGTTGCGTGGAGACAATCCTTTCTTCCATCGGCTTCTCCTTTCGGTGAGGGAGCTCTAAGTAGCAGCCATGCTTTTCAGGGCCAGTTTCAGCAGCTCTTCCCTCGATGCATCTTTATTCTGATTTGCCACTTTGCTGACAGCGGCTGCCGCTTCAGGGCCAGAATAGCCAAGAGCGCAGAGCGCTTCAGTTATATCGTCTACTGCCGATGAGCCGGTGCGGGTAACCGGACCGACAGCTACTTCTTCTGCCGACATCACTTTGGGCAGCTTTTCCTTCAGTTCAAAAACCAGGCGCTGGGCGGCCTTGCGGCCGACCCCATGGGCTCTGCACAGCTGGGCAATGTTTTCTTCCAGAACAGCTACATAGAGTTCTGAGACAGAAAATACGGCCAGCAGGGACAGAGCCAGCCTGGGTCCATAACCGCTTACCGAAAGCATGAGATTGAACAGTTTGCGTTCTTCCGCCGCCTGGAAACCGTAAATATATATTTCTTCATCTTTAATTATAACCCTGGTATAAATGGTTACTTCCTGACCCACACTGGCCTGCATCCCGCTGTTTTCAGCAGGAGGCATATCAATGGAAAAGCCCACCCCTCCAATATCGAGAACTGCTTTACCGGGTGTCACCGCAGCAAGGCGGCCGGTTAAATAATCGATCACCTCGGTTTTCCTCCTTTTAGGGCTTCCTGGAAACGGCGGTTCTGCAAGTGGCAGAGGGCCACGGCCAGGGCATCGGCTTCATCATCAACTTTAGGCAGGATAGGAAGTTTTAGGAGCATCTGGATCATCTTTTGCACCTGTAATTTTTCCGCCTTGCCATAGCCGGCAACGGCCTGCTTAACCTGCAGGGGGGTGTATTCAAAAAGATCGATGTCGCATCTGGCGGCGGCAAGTATGATCACCCCGCGTGCTTCACCGACCTGGAAAGCCGTCCGGACGTTTTTGCTGAAAAACAATTTTTCCACGGCTAAAGCCTGCGGCTCATATTCCGCTACCAGCTCGCATATATAATCGTGAATCTCCTTCAACCTCGAGGCAGGTTCCTGGTCTTTCCGGGTCCGAACACAACCGGAAGCAAGACAGCTGTAATCGCTGCCGTTTTCCTCGATTAAACCGTAACCGGTTATGGCCACCCCGGGATCGATTCCGATTACACGCATTCATTCACCTGTGCCTTCTTTAAATCCAGCTTGTCGATTAAGTTTTCCCTCTCGCTGCAGTCGCTTACTGCTTGAGAAACAATTCATCGGGAATATCAAAATTGGCGTAAACATTCTGGACATCGTCATGATCATCAAGGGCTTCCATCAGCTTCAAGATCCGTTCCGCCGCTTCCGAATCGGTGACTTCGATCGTATTGACGGGAAGCATGGTCACTTCAGAAGAGGCGATGGGAACGCCCTGTTCTTCCAGGTAATTTTTTACCGCCTCGAAATTATCCAGGGCCGTAGTTATGCTAAAGGTGCCGTCATCTTCAAGATCGATATCTTCAGCCCCGGCATCGAGAGCTATCATCATCAGATCGTCCTCATCCATCTCCAGCTCGTTCTGGTTAACCGTTAAATATCCTTTACGGTTGAACATCCATGAAACACATCCCGACTCGCCCAGGCTCCCCCCGAAACGGGAGAAAATGTGCCTGATCTCGGCAACTGTCCGGTTGCGGTTGTCGGTCATCGCTTCCAGTAGAATGGCCACTCCACCCACAGCGTAACCTTCGTAACTGGCATGTTCATACCTGGAGCCTTCCTGGTTACCGGTGCCTCTTTGAATGGCGCGTTGAATATTGTCGCTGGGCATATTGTTATCGCGGGCCTTCTGGACTGCCAGCCTGAGGGTGAAGTTAGCGTCGAGATCATCTCCGCCTTCGCGGGCGGCCACGGTAATCTCCCGGGCCAGCTTGGTAAATATTTTCCCTTTCTGGGCATCTGCCCGGGCTTTGCGATGTTTTGTATTGGCCCATTTTGAGTGACCGGCCATCAGCAACCCTCCTTCTTTACAATAATTCCATTAAGATAGGTTCTTTCAGTAATTATTTAAAAATATAACGTCGTTTTTCCAGAAACAGCAGCAGGGGCAGGCCCAGGCCGTAACAGGCCACAACCTGGCCGATGCCTACCCAGGTCGCTGTCAGGTAAAACGGCATTTCCAGGACTATAGAAAGGACTTGGCCTACAATCAGGGCGTTAATAATTACCGGGGGCAGGGGTACCAGGTACTTGTTTTCCAGCTTCGTCACCAGGTAAGCCGCAATTAAAGTAGCCAGACTCCCGAAAACTATATCAAGCATCCCGTGCCCGCCGAAAATATTGGCAATCAGGCAGCCGACAAACAAGCCCGGAACAGCCGCGGCAGTAAAGTATGGCAGCACCATCAACATTTCTGAAATCCGAACCTGGATCATGCCATAGCTAATCGGGGCGAAGATTAATGTTAACACCACATATATGGCGCCGATCATGGCTGCTCTGGCCAGGTATTTGAGGCGGCCCTCGTTTGTTTCAAACATATTCTAAAGTCCTTGTTTTTTTATTAAGCAGGGTATCTGCGACCTGCTTGTTCTATTATAATTTGATCCGGTAAAAAATGAAAGATATGCGGGGCAAAAAAAAACGACGGCAGGGGTGTTCAGTTCCTGCTTTCAAAGTGTTTCAGGGTAAAATCTCTCAGTTTTACGGCCGCCCCGCCCAGGACCCTGGTCCGGTGGTAGACCAGGTAAAGCTTACGTTTAAGATCAAGGTCGCCAATGGGAAACACATCCACCGCCCCGGCAGAAACCAGGTCTTGCACGGCTAGCTTTGAAATCACAGCTATGCCGAGGCCTTCCCTGACTGCCTGTTTAATAGCTTCCAGGTTGTTAATATAGGTTATGCCGGGGAGATTCCCAATGTTAAAATCGCTTTCAGCCAGTTTCTTCTCCAGCAGCTGACGGGTGGCGGAGCCTTTTTCGCGTATCAAGAGGTGATGCCTGAATAATAGTTCCACCGGCACCCCTTTTTCATAACCAGGTCTGGGAATCAAGCCGGGTTTGGCGCATAAAACCAGTTCGTCATCGGCCAGGTCTGAATATACTAACCGGTCATCTTCTTTAACCAGGCCGACAAATCCCAAATCGTAACTGTAATTTAGGACGCCTTCCAGGACGGCGCTGGTGTCAAGGATGCTGGCATTAAATTCGATCGATGTGGAAGTTTTGTTAAAATCGGATAGAAGTGAAGGCAGCAGGTAGGTTCCGGGGACGGTGCTGGCCCCCAGGTAAACCATACCGGTAGCCTGTTCCCTCTGGCCGGAAAGTTTTTCCCGGCAATCTTCTTGAAGGTTGATTATGGAATAAGCATAATCGAGGAATATTCTCCCGGCCTCGGTTAAAACCGGTTCGCGAGCTTTCGAGCGGTCCAGTAAAAGCACGCCCAGCTCTTCCTCAAGCGCTTTAA
>PWFM01000168.1 GCA_003553895.1 Syntrophomonadaceae bacterium
AAGGTTTAAGGGATTCGGTTAAGATCATGGTCGGCGGCGCCCCTGTAACCCAGGACTTTGCCGATGAGATTGGCGCCGATGGCTGGGCCCCCGATGCAGCATCAGCAAAAGAACTGGCCCAAAAAATGATCAGTTAGTGAATGCCGCTATTAAACCAATTGGAGAAAGGAGAGTTTGGCATGATCAAAGGTAATTACAAAGTGCAGGAAGGCAATTACCTCCAGGTTCTCTCCGATGACCAGTGCCGCCGCCTGGTAAATGCGGCGATGGAAGTGCTGGAAAGGACCGGGGTTACCTATTTAGATGATGAAGCAGTAGAAAAAATGAAAAAGGCGGGTTGTTATGTAGACGGCAACCGGGTTCGCATCCCCTTCCGCCTGGTTGAATGGGCTTTAAATTCAGTTCCGCGCAAGGTTTCGCTGAGCAACAGCAGGACCGGAAAACGGGTAATGGAGATGGAACCGGGGAATGCTTACTTCGGCACCGGCTCGGATACTCCGAACTTTATCGATCCCTATACCCAGGAAAGGATCCGGACCAGCCGGAAGACGGTCAGTATGGCCACCAAGTGCATCGATGCACTGCCCAACTTGGACTTTGTTATGTCTCTGGGTATTGTGCAGGACGTGCACCAGCTGGTCTATGATCGCTACCAGTTTGAAGCGATGATTTTGAACACCTCCAAGCCAATCGTGATTACGGCCATTGATGAACCCGGCTATTCTGATATTATCAAGATGTGCGAATATATTGCCGGTAGTGAAGAAGAGTTGAGGAGGAACCCGTTCCTGACCCTTTACGCTGAACCGATTTCACCCTTGCAGCACCCGGGGGATTCAGCTCGTAAGCTGATGCTGGCAGCCAAGAAAGGCCTCCCGGTTGTCTATACCCCCTGCATCATGGCCGGGGGCACGGTGCCGGCTACACTGGCAGGAGCGATGGCCAACGGCCTGGCTGAAAGTTTAAGCGGCCTGGTCTTGAACCAGGTTACTTCAGAAGGCAGCCCCTTTATCATGGGCGGCGTGTTCACGGTGATGGACATGCAGACCACCATTTTTTCCTACGGTGCGCCTGAATTTGACCTGATGATGGCCGCCCTGGCCGATGTAGCGAATTATTTAGATCTGCCGATGTTCGGCACCTGCGGCTGCACCGATGCCAAGGTGGTGGACGAGCAGGCCCTGATCGAGGGAGCGATATCGATCCTGATGACGGCCCAGTCGGGAGCAAACCTGAACCACGATGTTGGTTACATCGAGCATGGCAATACCGCTTCCCTGGAGTACCTGACTATCTGTGACGACCTGATTGGTATGGCCCGCAAGATAGTCGGCGGGATAGAAGTCAACGAAGATACCCTGGCGCTTGATATCATTGACAAGGTTGGCCCGGGCGGACACTTCCTTGCCGAAGAGCATACCATGGAGCATTTTAAGAAAGAGACCTGGTATCCGCGTTTCTTCATGCGTCAGATTTACGAGAAGTGGGAAGCAGACGGCAGCAAGACCCTCTTTGACAAGGCCAACGAAAAGGTCATCGATATCCTTGAGAACTATGAACCTGAGCCGCTGCCGAAAGGTGCGCAGCAAAAAATCAAAGATATCATCAGTGATGCAGAGTCCAAACTGAACAAATAAGCTATAATAGAATTAAGACTCTATGATTGGTGGTGGCAGAGACATGGCAAATATGGCCTTAGGGATTGATACAGGCGGGACCTTTACTGATGGAGTAATCTTTGACCTGGACAACCGGACGGTAGAAGCGAAGACGAAGGTGGAAACTACCAGGCATGATCTGACTCTGGCGGTGAACCGCTGTTTAGATCAGCTGATCGCTGCTTTCAAGCGCAAGAACGGCGAGCAGGTCGATATAACTCAGATCAAAATGGAATCTGTTTCCACCACTCTTGCCACCAATGCCATTGTAGAAGGGCAGGGTGCAGAGGTAGGCCTTATCCAGATTGGTTTCGAGCCCGGGGAGGGCCTACCTACCCACCATTACGAGGTGATCAAAGGCGGTTGTAATATCAAGGGCCGCATTATAGAAGAAGTTGACATGGAAGCAGCCGAAAAAGCGATCGGGGAGATGAAAGATCACGTTGATGCTTTTGCTGTATCAGGTTATTTATGCATCAGGAACCCGGTCCAGGAGCTTGAAGTGATGGACTTGATCCGCAGGCTGACCGGTTACCCGGTTGTGGGCGCACACCAGCTCAGCAGTGAACTGGGTATGCGCGAGCGGACGGTGACGGCTATTCTCAATGCCCGTTTAATGCCATTGATTACCGATTTAATGGATTCGGTTAAAGAAGGCATGGATCGGATGGGCATAGCGGCGCCTTTGATGGTGGTGCGCGGCGACGGCAGTTTAATCAGTGAAACGAAGGCGAGAGAAAAACCGATCGAGACCATATTATCAGGCCCTGCGGCAAGCATCATCGGCGCTTTGACTCTGACCGGGGTCAAAGACGGCCTGGTTGTGGACATGGGCGGGACGACCACCGATGTGGCTGTCCTGCAGGACGGACGTCCTTCTTTGAACAAAGAGGGGGCCAGGGTAGGCGGCTGGCTGACCAGGGTTAAGGCGGCCCAGATTACTACAATCGGCCTGGGCGGAGACAGCCTGGTCCAGGTTTCCAAGAGCGCCGTGTTGAGCATCGGTCCGCAGAGGGTTTTTCCCCTGTCCTGGATCGCCTCGCAGTATCCCTACCTGACTGAAGAGCTGGAAGATATTAAGTCCGTGGACTATTCGATGATGGATACCCAGCCCAACTTCATCCTGGCTTACATCAGGGATCCCTTTCATCTCAAGCTAACCGCTACCGAGCAACAGATCCTGGATTTGATCAAGGAAGGTCCGCATACCCTGCACTACATCAGCAAGAAGCTGGAAAAAGCAATTGACCTATTGCCCTGGCAGCGCCTGGTTAACGTAGCTTCGGTGCACCGGGCGGCTCTAACTCCCAGCGATGTTTTGCATGTGCGGGGCGAACTTGATTTGTGGGACAAACGGGCAGCAGAACTGGGCACCCAGATGCTGGCGGCCCGCTACCGCACCGGGGTGGAAGAGTTTACAGATAAAGTATTGGAAGAAGCAGTATATAAGCTGGGCCTGGTTACCGTGGACCGGTTGCTGGAAGAAGAGGACCTCGGTTTTTCCTTTAACGAAGCAGACGGTCGTCAGAACCTGTTGCGCAAGGCCATGGGTCAGGAATTAAATAAGAAAAAGAAGCTCTTTGATTTCAAGCTTAATTTGGGACTGCCCCTGGTGGCGGTTGGAGCCCCGGTGGAAGCGTACTTCCCCAGCCTGTCCGAAAAGCTGAACGCTGAACTTCATATGCCTGAGGATGCCGACGTGGCTAACGCTGTAGGCACGGTCAGCGGCGAGGCGGTGGAACGCATCAGTGTTTTGGTCAAGCCCGGCGAAGGCGGCGGTTTTTTGGTCCACCTGCCGCACAAGAGGGAATTTTTCATGATTTTTGAAGAGGCGATCGATTATGCCTGCAAAGAAGGACAGAAATATGTTCAGGAGCAGGCTGTAGCCGGCGGGGCCAAAGATATCGAAACGGTAGTGGAAAGGCAGGACCGCTACAGCAAGATGACCGCCTTTTCAGAAGACGATACCCAGAGCATGGAGACCAAGATATTTATTGAGAGCACGATCGAGGTGTCTGCCGCAGGCAGGCCCTGGAGCGGATAATATTTAAGTAGGGAGGAGTAAAAAAATGATTATTATCGGCGAGTTAATCAATTCAACCCGCAAAAAGATCAAGCAGGCCATAGACGAGCAGGATGTGAAGTACATCCAGGAGCTGGCCAAAAAACAGGAAGAAGCCGGTGCCGACTATATAGATGTTAATTCCGGAGCTTATGTGCACGACGAAGTGAGATACCTGGTATGGCTGGTAGAGATAGTGCAAGAAGGGGTAGAAAAGCCCCTGGCGCTGGACAGCCCCAATCCGAAAGCCCTGGAAGAAGCGATGAAAGTGCATGAAGGAACACCTATGATCAACTCGATCAGCGCCGAAAAAGAGCGTTACGAGCAGGTTATCCCCCTTTTGAAGGGCACTGACACTCCCGTGGTAGCCCTGTGCATGAGCGACAAGGGCATGCCTGAAACAGCAGATGACCGCCTCGAGGAGGCCAAAAAGCTTTTGGAAATGCTCGACAAAGACGATGTGAAGATGTCGAATGTTTATCTCGACCCCTTGATCAATCCGGTTAGCGTTAACGGGGAATACGGACCGCAGGCCCTGGATGCCATCGATAAGATTGCCAAACTGGAGTCTGGCTGCCATATCACCAGTGGGCTGAGCAATATTTCCTTCGGCCTGCCGCAAAGAGCTTTGGTTAACCAGGCCTTTATAGTTCTGGCTATGGGCCGGGGCATGGATTCGGCTATCGTTGACCCCCTGGACCAGAAGAAAATGAGCCTGGTTAAAGCTGCCGAGGTGATTTTAAACCGCGACCCGTACGCCATGAGTTATCTGAAAGCATCCCGGGCCGGGAAACTGATATAGGTTTAGATATTATTTATTGAGGCTTTACTACTTAAAATAAGAAGCGCAAGGTTTTATGCAGGAAGGATGACATAGTTGATAATCCGCGAATTTGAGCCAATCAATTATTTAAAAAGGGAACAGCTGGACCAGATTCACCTGGGCGCAATGACCGTGCTGGAAGGTGACGGTGTCGAGTTCTTTTCCCAGGAAGCCCGGAATATACTGCAAAAAGCGGGAGCAAAAGTCCGGGGAGACAACGTTTTTATACCCCGGGAACTGGTAGTGGAACAGGTGGCCCTTGCCCCTTCACAATTTACACTCAATGCCAGAAATCCGGAAAATAATGTGGTAGTTGGGGGGCAAAACGTTGTAAATGCTCCGGGGTACGGGTCTCCCTATGTAATGGATTACGCCAGTAATAAAAGGAAAACGTCAACTTACGAAGATTACCTTGCTTTCACTAAACTGTGCGGCCACAGCGATAATTTCGATGTTGCCGGCGGGGTGTTAGTTGAACCCAATGATATCCCGAATTATCTCAGGCATGCAAAAATGTTTCAGGCCGGGGTCAAGCACACAGATAAATGCCTTATGGGCAGCGCTATGGGCGAAAAAAAAGCCCGCGAATGCATTGAGATGGCCGCCATCCTTTTCGGCGGGATGCATAAAGTGCGCAATTACCCCTGCCTTGTATCGCTAATCAATACGCAGAGTCCGCTGCAGTTTGACCGGCGTATGGTCGAAGCGCTAATGGTTTATGCGCAGAACAACCAGCCGGTACTTATTTCCGCTTTGGCCATGAATGGCACTACAGCGCCTGTAACCCTTGCCGGTTCACTGGTGCAACAAACTGCTGAAATATTATCAGGAGTGGTTTTAGCCCAGTTGATTAACCCCGGCACGCCGGTAGTGTTTGGTTCATCTTCCAGTGTGGTTGATTTAAGAACGGGCGACCTGGCGATTGGCAGTCCGGAGTCGACAAAAATGTTTTGCGTTATAGCCCAGATGGGCCGTTACTACGGGCTTCCTTCCCGGGGTGGCGGGTCGGTAACCGATTCGATTTCTCCCGATGCCCAGAGCGGTTTTGAATCTATGATGGTGGCTATGAACTGTGTTTTCAGCGGGATTAATTTTATGCTTCATTCTGCCGGGATGCTGGAAAACTATATGACCATGTCCTATGAAAAATTCGTAATTGACGATGAAATAATCGGCATGATTAAAGAATATACAAGGCCAATAGTTGTTAACGATGAATACCTTGCCGTGGACACCATCCTCAAACACGGCAGCGGGGGTCACTATATGGCTGATGATCATACTTTCAGGCATATGAAAAAAATGCGGATCCCCCTTGTTAGCAACAGGTCAAACTATAAGGCTCCCGGCGATTATAGCAACGCCGCAGAGAAGGCTACGGAATACTACCAGGAGGTTCTTAAAAACTACCAGGACCCACCGCTTGATGAAAAAGTTGAAGAAGAGTTGCAAAAGTATATAGATAAAATCAAGGAATAACCCCTTAGGGTTGTTTAATAGCACATTTAAAAGTGAAAACTCAGCGCTGTTGGGCCTGAATTATGCGGCAAGCAAACAGGACCAACTTGATTACTATGCTGGTAGGTGAGATAAGGAAACCTGTCCCCTTGTTTCACTTATTGAAGACGGCTGCCTGAAAGATCTAGAAGGCAGCCGTTTATATTGTAAAAGTTTATATTATTAATATGGAAGTTTTTAAACCTGGCCACCACAAAAGTGTCCTGGTTTCGATGCGTTTATTATCCCCGCGGCAAAGTTTTTTCAGTGTCAATGTTTTTACTCTTGAAAAGGACCAAGCTGAAAGTTATAATTAACTGGAAACCCTTCAAAAAAGGTTTTTCGTCTATACGGGAGTAGTTAGCGGCCTGGTGGCGCTCCTGGACTTCAAATCCAGTGGCAGGGCAGCCCCCTGCGGTGGGTTCGATTCCCATCTACTCCCGCCATTTTTTTATTTCACAGTTAACACACTACAATTATCTGACTCCTGGACTACGGCGCTGCTGACACTGCCCAAGAATACTTTTTGCAATCCGCTTCGGCCTCTACTGCCGATAACGATCATGTCAAATCCTTCGTCGCAGGCTGTTTTTACAATGGTATCTGCAGGGTGCCCTTCTTTAAGAATTGTTCGGGACTTGACATTTTTTGTTTCCAGAAATTTTTGTGCTTCCTGCAAAATCTTACTTGCTTCATTTTTATTTTCTTCCAGCACCTTCCTGAATCGTTCCATGTCTTGTTTGGTCGGTCCTGCGCCTTCTCTCCAGGGCAGAGCGGATAGATTAATTTTTTCATCATAAACATGCATAACGGCTACATCATTAACCTGACAACCAGTGGCGATTACTGCAGCTTTTTCCAAGGCCTTTTGGCTGTGCTCCGAACCATCCGTACACACTAAAATTTTCATGTAAAATCGCTCCCGTCTATTAATTTGATCTGGTTCCTTACAACACCCTTCTTATTTATATTAACATTTTTTCAGCTATAATGAAAAAATTGGCGTGGATATTTTAAAAAAAGATATTGGGCAAATAAGAAGGCTTTCTGCAGTAGGAACCTGCCGGGTGGCTGCCGAAATAAACAATATCCTGCGCCAATTTTGCTCAGGTGAGGGCATTTTTAAGCAGTTTTAACCAATTATTGTTTTCAATAAAGGGGAGGGAAATAAACTTGGATCTAAAAGATTTAAGCAGGGAGCAACTGGAGTATTTACTCGAGGACTTTGCGAAAAGATGGCTGGCCCACGACGGTTTGTGGTTTCAACAGGTGGAGCAAGCCCGCGGTATGGAAGAAGCAATCCGCCTGGATGCCGGAGCCTGGGAAAATTTTACGGTCGTTGAAGCCAGGCGGATCATGGCGTTTTTAGGGATCGAGCCGGGAGGTGGCCTGGATGCCCTTAAAAAAGCCTTAGAGTACAGGATGTACAGATTGATTAACAGGCAGGAAATCATCGATCAGGATGCCGGCACCATTATTTTCAAGATGAATGATTGCCGGGTTCAATCGGCCCGCCGTCGAAAAAAAATGCCTGAATTCCCGTGCCGACCGGTGGGGCTGGTTGAGTACTCCGGTTTTGCCCGGGCAATTGATCCAAGGATTGAAACCAGATGTCTCTACTGTCCTCCTGATGAGCACCCGGAA
Organism: Syntrophomonadaceae bacterium; assembly: GCA_003553895.1. Classification (GTDB taxonomy): domain Bacteria; phylum Bacillota; class Dethiobacteria; order DTU022; family DTU022; genus B1SED10-74M. The sequence goes on from PWFM01000168.1 coordinate 7,685, forward strand.
GACAGCTTCTGTGCCTGGGAGTTTACTTTGAAAAAGTAAGGGTAAATGATAAGGGGAGATAATTAATTATTCCGATCTGCTTGCATGATTATAATATTATGATATAATAATACCAACAGGAGGGAACCCTGGATGGATACGCTAACAGAGATGAACATGATCAGGGAAAAAGCAACCCTGCTTAAAGCCCTATCAAACCCGGTCAGGCTTTGCATTATCCGAGAATTAATAAAGCGCGGAGAGTGCAATGTAACTTCAATGCAAAATTGCCTTGAATTATCACAGTCTACCGTATCACAGCATCTTGGCCGTTTAAGGGACATGGGCATTATTACCTGTGAGCGTAAAGGGACAGAAGTCTACTACCAGATCGCCAGCGAAGAGGCGGCAGAAATTGTAAAGGTTCTCTTCTAAAGAGTTTTAAGGCATATGGCAATATGTCGGAAGGAGGTTAAATAATGTTGCAGGTAACTGATGCGGCAGAAAAGAAGATCAATGAGGTACTGGCCCAGGAAAAAGAGGGCGACGATGCTTACGTGAGGGTTTATGTCAGTGGTGTTGGCTGAGGAGGTCCTAAGTACGGCCTGACTCTGGAAGAGTCGGTTCAGGAAGAACAGGATATCGTTGAAGAAAAAGGCAGCGTAAAATTTGTTTACGACAAGAAAATTTCCGGATATCTTGAGAACAAGCTTATTGACTTCCACGAAGGTCCTCGCGGCGGATTTTCCATTACTGATTCCGCCCCCGGCGGGCCCTGTGATGGCTGTTCATGCTAATAATTACGCAAGCATCGCTTAAAGTTTGTTAAATCAGACAGGAGGTTTATGAATGGCTACAAAGAAAGAGCAAGTATATCAGTGCCAGGTTTGTAGCAATGTAGTAAAAGTAGTCGAAGAAGGTGTGGGAACACTGGTTTGCTGTAATAAGCCAATGGAGCTGCAGTCTAAATAATCATGTTTTAAAACTGTTTCCCCAAAAACCCTCCCTTTAGTTGGAAAACCGGGGCCTTTTTGTTCAATGCCCCGGTTTTCTTATGGCCAATTTGCCTGTTTCTAATGCGGATAATGCCGGGAAATCAGCTCATGAAAGAAAATTTCAGGGGTCCAACCTGTTGGACGAGGGGGCAGTTTTAATTGAATAAAGTTCAATTTTTGTCCCTGCTCCAGAAGAACCCGGGCATATTGCTCATATCTTTTCCGTCTACGGTTCGCACGGGCAGGGGCGGATTTTTTTTCTGGGTGACTAGGGAAACTATAATCAGGGTCAGGAAGCTGACCACTGCCGCCGGAATCAGGGATATGAAAATGGCATCGTCCCTGGCCCAGTCCATGTAGACTTCACCCTCGACCACTACATCCATATTTGCTTCCATGGTTACCGGCAGTACAGACTGATAGACAATGATCCAGGCTGCCAGGCCGGTAAAAAATGAACTTATAGCCCCGGCCGCATTCGCCCTGGTCCAAAAATAACCGATAATATATGCTCCCGATATGGTGGCAAGCTGGATCCCTCCGGAGAGGACAATCAGCTTGTAGACGGTTTCAAAATAAAGGGCAATGGCCATGGCCAGCAGGGTCACAAGGGGAAGGGCAAACCGGATCACTCTCAGGGTATCGGTTTGGGAAGCCTGCGGTTTAATGTAGCGGTAGATATTATGCCCGATCAGGGTGGCGATAATCAGCGAGCTGTTCCCGGAGGTGCTGATAATAGCGGCAGCCAGGGTTACAATGAACAGGACTCCGGCCCAGGGAGGCAGGAAGTTATAAGCAGACCAGGGCAGGACATTTTCTGCTTCTGTTACCGGTATGCCTTCAAGCATCCCGGTCGTATAAACCGAAATACCGATTAGAACGGGGATCATCCCTACGGTCAGGTAGAGGAGCCCGGCGGTCAGGAAACCGGCTACGGCGGTTTTTTCAGTTTTTGCCGCCAGAGCCCGCTGCATCAGGACCTGGCTGGGCACATCGCCCAGGGAAAGTGAGGCCCAGGCTGAAATGTAAAGCAAAATACCCAGAAGCCCGGTGTACCATAGATAGCCCTCTTCACCGCTTTCCATGCGCATGGACCAGGTTGGCAGTTCAGCCCAATTCTCACCGGAACGCCATAGTTCCCCGGCCCCCCCTGCTTCGCCGATCACGGTCGGCAGCAGGATAACCAAACCGATCAGGATTAAACCAAAAGCGATCGTGTCGATGCGCGAAAGAGCCCACAATCCGCCCAGCCCGGTAACAATTATGATGACCAGGGTGGCTATAATTACCGCAACGCGCAGGTCAAAGCCAGTGGTCAGGTATACGATGATCCCCAGGGCCACCAGCTGGCCTCCCAGCCAGGCCATGGCAGAAAGGATCTGGATGATCGTATAAAGGAAGCCGCTAAAATTTCCGTAACGATGATTAAAGTAATCGGTTATCGTGGTGTATTTAGCCAGTCTCATGCGGTAGGCAAAAAAAAGGCCGATTAATACCATGCAGAGGGCAGGCGCCCAGGGATCGAAGATGACCCCCTGCATACCGAATAAGAAGGCATAGCCGGCGGCGCCCATCATGGCTCCCGCGCAGATCCAGGTAGCGACAATGGAAGGGACCATGAAAATGAAGCTTAGTTGGCGGCCTGCCACTGTAAGATCGTCGGCTTCGTAAACCCTGCGGCTGTAAAACAGGCCCAGGGCTATGATCAAAACCATGTATATGCCCAGGAATAACAAGATCCAGTTTGCGGTTGAGAAGACAGGAAGGATGCTGTTTGACATGTTTACAATGACCTCCCCTGCTTTAAATTTAGGTCATGTTCAATGTTTGGTTATTTAGATTTGAGCCGCCTCAGCGCTTTCTGGCAATCACGGCTTTCCAGGCAGCCCTTTTAATATCAGGGCCCGAGAAGCAGTGGGAACAGGACTGCGGCGATCATGGTCAGACCTGTAAGCTGATAGATCTGGATTGTTTTAGCGTTTGCCTCAGTCAAGCGGGGAATATCGTCGAAGTGACGGCGAGCGACTTTAACCGATCGGACCGCCAGGGGGATGCTGATCAGGGCGAGGAGCCACAGGCTATTACCGCTTATTAGGATGAGGGGGAGCAAAAACAGGTAGGCGGCCCCAAAAAGGGCAGCGTAAACGACAACCCCTTTTTCCCGCCCCAGCCTGACCACTCCGTTCAACTTTCTGCCCTTCAGATCGGCTTCATAATCGGGATACTGGTTAATCCAGAGGACGTTGGCAATTATAAAGCCGAGCGGAAGCGAAGCGATAATAACTTCTGCGCTGATCGTATTGGCCTGGACCAGGTAGGCGCCGGTGGTGATCAGAGGGCCGAAAGTTAACCCGACCACTGCTTCTCCCAACCCGCGGTAGGAAAACTTGAAAGGGGGCAGGCTGTAAAAAAGGGCAAAGAAAACTCCGGCCAGGCCGATCCAGAGCACAGAAAATTCCCGGAAAAAAACAACGTAAAGGCCAAGCAGGGAACCGGCCAGGACCGTAACCACCCCGATAACCAGGTTTTCTTTCAGCGTCAGTTTGCCGTCGATTATTGTTTTTTTCCCGCCGCTGAAAGGAGTCCTCTTGTCTGGAGTGACAAACCTGTCCACGCCGCTTAAATAATCAATGTATTCATTAATGGCATTTTTGCCGATCTCAAGAAGATAAATTGCGGCTACGCCCACTAAAAACCAGTACCAGCTAAAACTGCCCAGATGGGAATAAGCGATGGAAGCGCCCACAGCCATGGGAATGGTGGAGGCAATCCATATTTTTGGATCGGCAATTTGCCAAAAACCCTTCCAGAGGCGTTTTGAATTATTATTGAGCATGGCAATCTCCTTTGGTTTAGGAACCGGTTTCGGTGCTCTCTGTCGCGTCTAAGCCAAAAGCTTTATGGACGGCCCTGACTCCCAGTTCGCCGTATTTTTCTTCGATAACACAGGAGATGCGGTATTCGGACGTGCTGATCATCTCGATATTAATGTTTTCTTCTGAAAGCGCTTTGAACATCCTGGCTGCTACGCCGGGATTGGTTTTGATTCCGATCCCCACGGCTGAGACTTTGACGATGTTGTTATCAGCCCGGACTTCCAGGGCGTCAATATTGCGGGCCACTTCATAGACCAGATCGCTGGCCTTGTTCAGGTCTGTAGTCGGTATGGTAAAGGTGAGGTCCGTGTAGCCTTCTATACTGACATTTTGGATGATCATATCTACGTTGATTGCCGCATCAGCAAGCGGTTCCAAGATTTGATAGGCAATGCCCGGGCGGTCGGGAATCCGGATTAATGATATCTTGGATACATTTTTTTCCAGGGTGACGCCCTTGATGATTGAGTTTTCCATAATATCCTCCTCGTTAACAATCCAGGTTTCTCGCATTCCATTGAAGGAAGATTTGACAACCAGGGGAACCTGGTATTTTTGAGCGAGCTCAATGGAACGGACGTGCATTACTTTGGCTCCAAGCCCGGCCAGTTCCAGCATTTCGGAATAAGAAATTTTCTCAATGTGGCGGGCCCGGGGGCAGATGTTGGGATCGGCTGTGTAAACCCCGTCTACATCGGTATATATCTCACAGCGATCGGCTTTTAGGGCCGCAGCCAGAGCTACCGCGGTGGTATCCGAACCCCCGCGCCCCAGGGTGGTAATGCTGCCGTTTTTTGAAACGCCCTGGAAACCGGCGATAACGGGAATAATGCCTTCTTCGAGGGAGTTTTTGATCAGGTCGGTTTTCAGGTCGATGATCCGGGCCTTGGAATGCACGTGGTCGGTTATCAGGGGGAGTTGTATGCCCGTGAATGATTGGGCCCGGTATCCCAGGCTTTCCAGGGGGATGGCCAGCAAAGCTGAACAGGCCTGTTCCCCGGTGGCGAGCAGGGCATCCTGTTCTCGTGCGGCAGGTACCGGCGTTATCTCCTCCGATAACTTAAGCAGGCGGTCGGTTTCTCCTCCCATTGCTGAAACTACAACTACAACCTGGTCTCCTTGTTCTTTCGTGGCCGTCACCGCCCACGCTACGCGGCGGATATGGTCCATGGAGGCTACAGAAGTGCCCCCATACTTCCTGACAATAAGGGCCAATATGATCACACACCTTTGCTGCGAAGAAAACTGCTTTTTGAATGAATGTTATTATTCTCTCATACTTGAGACTGCGGCACAAGACAAATTTGCTATTTTTAAGGCCCCAAACCGGTTCAGCTCTTGTTTAGCCTAGCAAAACATTTCCATGAAGGCTTCCAGGCGAGTTTTTATTGCTTCTGATGGTTCAAAACTGTAGTTGTCATCGATTAGAACCATAGAAACTCCTTCTTTTTTGAGGTGATCCCTTAGATCGGGGTAATCAAATTTGTGCGGGTCGCAGAAAGAGATAATATAACCAACCACTCCGTCAACCCTGAACTCGCGGGCCCTGTCCAGGATGTATTTGAACCGTTCAGTACCGGGGCCGCGATCGGTGCGGGGACACTGGAAATTGACAAAATAATGTTCGCTCAGGCTGTCGTAAGGGTCATTAGCTGGGGGTACATCCTGTTCCCAGGTTCTGAAACCGATACAGGTATCGTCGCAAACCACTGTTCCACCGGATTCTTCAATCATTTCAAACAGGGCGGGGCTGTCCATGATACTGCCCCAGATCATGATCCGTGGCTTGTTGGTGGTTTCCGGCTTGCGCTGCTTTACAGTGGCCAGGGCCGATTGGAGGTAATCATGGTAGAGATCGGCCGGCAGGACGCCGCCGGCCATAAGCAGGTCGAGTACTTCGCTGCCCTTTACCGGGGGGTGGTCTAGTTTTCGCAGTTCATATATTTCCCGGATCAGGGCGCGGTTTTTGTTGTAGCGCCCGATGGTCTCCCGCAGGATTTCGGGGGTGACTCTATTTCCGGTAAACTGCTCGATTTTTTCCCGGAAGAAACCCAGCTCCCGTTTAAAAAAGCTTTTAGCCCAGGGGGTGACCTGGTGGGGAACGTTAAAAAGATAAGAAAAGCTGAGAGGATGATAGTAGGTCCAGATCCCGTAGAGCCTCTGAACCATGTCGCAGCTGTGCGATATGATCAAACCGTCCAAAAAATCAAACTCCCCCCGGCCGGCCCGGGCCAGGACATTGCGGACATAGGTGCACCCGTAAGGTTCAACATAAGAGTCGGCCGGTGAAGTATCTCCTCCGGGCTGGCCCGTGATCCGGTAAGGGATGGCTCCAGCCGCGGCAATAATTTCCGGCGGGGCAAAGCAGCATAGATAACCGATCACCGGTTTATTAGTTTCTTCTTTCAGGTTCCGGATAATTTTTTCATTTTCAGCTGTAGAGAACCCGGTTTTATCGAAAGGGAATTGGCTAGAGGTCATCTATCGATCCTCCTTGTTTTGCTTTATCCATAGTTTCCAGAAAAGCGTGGAGCCTGGTTTTAATCTGGGCATCGGACCAGAATCGGGGATCGGCCATATCGCTTTCAAAGATCAGGGAGGGAACATTGGTTTTAGCCAGCCTGTTCCTGGTGTGGACCTCGCCAAAGGAGACGGCCCGGCAGGAACGGGTCAGGTGCATCAAGGCCCCGTTAAGGCGGTACTGTTCTACAAGTTCCTCCAGCAAATTACTGCCCGAAAAACCCCCGAAAACGGCGGGATTGCATAACTCGGGCATGGTTTCAGAGCCGTACTCGTGCATTTTCAGGGCCCTTTGCCAGGTTCGCCGCACGATCGCCTCCAGGGGGTCGCTGAGGTCGACCTCGAAATGATCTCCAACGTTATAGGTCGATTCATAAACGACCACGGCGCCCAGTGATTCCAGGTAGTTAAATACGCCCATGTTGAACCACGGCGGCAGTCCAAACCAGATCAGGCGATATTTTTCTTCCTCCGTCACCCCAACACCGCGTTCTACCCGATCTTTTACTTCTTCGTACATCTCCCGGTAAAAAATAACCGCGTCTTCGTCCCCGACCAAGTACATCTGGGGGATAATGGCATGGAAGTAATCGGTTGAACCCATCGGCGAGGGGACAGCCTTTCGCAGGGCCAGGGTGTCCCGCCAGTAAGACAGGGCCTTGTGAGATCGCTTCATTATTTCGCGCAGGTTGTCGAGGTCCAGTTTTTTGCCGGTATGTTTTTCCATGAACTCAATCTGGCCGGCCAGGTCTTCGCGCAGCAGGGCCAGGTAATGCTCTTCTATCCGTGGATCTTTGGCATCTATATCCCACGGAGGGGCCAGCGGATCGGTGCTGTAGACCGGCACATCAAAAAAACGGGTGGCAACAGACTGGAACCACTTCCAGCGCGGCTCACAGACAAAACCCGATCCGAGCAGCATGGCCGGTGTACCCATACCGCCGGGTAGCGGTGATTCTTCCGGGGCCTCTCCCTTTTCCTGGAACAGCTTACAGTAACCCATAGTGTTGGTTACGTAGGAGCATAATTCCGGAGAGTAGCCGTCGTTCTCGGCTTCCTGGATAAACATGGGAGCAACCTGCCGGCTGGCGCACATGGTGCCGAAGTTTTCGGGCCATTCAAAGAGCAAATCAAAAGCTTTTAGCAGTTCCGGGGGGACGCCGACCATACACCAGGCTACCGGTTCGTTGCTGAATTTTCGTTCCATCATGCGCATGAAAAAACGCGGCAGCATTTCTTTCATTTTAGCGGTTGTTTCCAGGTGCCTTTTGGCGCGGCTCATCTCGCTTTGGGACATTAAACATAACCTCCTGCCCGTTGAATGATCGGATCATAAATGGGCTGGTTATTTATTCTCTGGCCGGTCCGGATAATCCTGCTGCCCCCGGGCCGGCGCTCTAAAAACGAAGCCACGAACTGCTTCTTAAAAGCCTGCAATCAACTATGTCAAGCAAGGAGAAAACGTTACCATATTCCTCCACAAGAGCTGTCATTTCATTGACAGCCGCCTGCGCACGTGCTACCTTTATACTACTTATATGCGAAAGAGGTGATAGCAATGAACAAACTTAAATTGGGCCTGCCGGCTGGAAGCCTGCAGAATACCACCCTGGAAATTTTCCGCAAAGCAGGGTTCAATATACAGATCGGGGATCGTTCCTACTACCCTTATATTGACGATGACGAGATCGAATGTGTTTTAATGAGGGCCCAGGAAATACCCAGGTATGTGGAAGACCAGGTTTTGGATGTCGGCCTGACCGGTAAGGATTGGATTAATGAAACCGCCGCCGATATCAAGGAAATAACCGACCTGAACTATTCCAAACGCGGTTTGCGCCCCGTCCGGCTGGTCCTGGCCGTGCCCTATGATTCGGAAATTAACAGCGTAAAAGATCTCGAAGGCAAGCGGATCGCGACCGAACTGGTTGAATCGACCAAACGATACCTTGAGGAGCATGGAATCAATGCCTCCGTGTCTTTTTCCTGGGGGGCCACCGAGGTCAAGCCGCCCCTCCTGGCGGATGCCATAGCGGAGTTGACTGAAACCGGGCGCTCGCTTAAAGCAAACCAGCTCCGGATCATTGAAACAATCCTTGTCTCCACGCCCCGGATTATCATGAACCATGCCAGTTATGGTGACCCCTGGAAAAAGAAAAAAGTAGAGCGTATGGTTACCCTGCTAAGGGGAGCCCTTTTGGCTGAACAGAAAGTAATGTTGAAGATGAACGTTCACAACAGCAACCTGGAAAAGGTAATAGATCTGCTGCCGGCCTTGCGGAAACCGACTATTTCCAACTTAATTTCCGATGAATGGGTGGCAGTGGAGAGCGTGGTTGAAGAAAAAAAGGTGAGGACCTTAATCTGTGAATTGCAGGAAGCAGGCGCTGAAGGGATCCTGGAATTCCCGATGAATAAAATAATTCCGTAATGAAGGACAGAAAAGAGGGGTTTAATATGGAAAAGGAAGTTCAGCCGGATGCCGTCAACCGGCTTAAAGAAGCGGCCTTTAAACCGCAGATACTGTGGGCGGTAATTGTCGTATTGATGGTGGCAGTAGTGATTATGGGAGTTTTAATGACTCAGGAAAGGCCGCAGGATGGCCGGGTCGCAGCAGTGGTTAACGGGGATCAGGTTATGGTGGACGAATTATTTGATTTGCTCTATGCCCAGGGCGGCAGCGAGATCCTTGATCAGCTCATTACCAGGCAACTGATCATTCAAGAAGCGGGCCGGCTGGGCATCGTGGTTAGCGAAGACGATGTGGATGCAGAAATAGACAAAATTATCGAAGAAGGCTTTACAGGTTCAGAAGAAGAGTTTTTAATGATCTTAGCACAATATGGTGTGGCCCTGGAGGCTTTTCGCGAAGATGCCCGCTTAAACCTGCTGGCCCGTGCGATTGCCATGGAACAAACTGAATTTACCGAAGAACAGGGGCGGGATTTTTTTGAAGAAAACCGCCAACTCTATGAGCAGCAGGAAGAAGTCGAAGCCCGGCATATCCTGGTTGAAACCGAAGCGGAAGCGGAAGAAGTGGCCGAGCTTCTTGATGAAGGCGAAGACTTTGTTGAGCTGGCCCGGGAGTATTCAACCGACCAGTCCAACAAAGATGACGGGGGTTACCTCGGCTTTTTCGGCCGGGGCAGGATGGTAGAACCTTTTGAAGAGGCCGCCTTTTCCCTTAGCCCGGGTGAATACAGTGATCCGGTTGAAACCGAATTCGGGTTCCATATTATCGAAGTCCTCGATCGCAAGGATCAGGAAGAGGTTCAATATGAAGATGTCAGTGAGCAGGTAATGGAAGCCCTGGCTGATGAGCAGGTTTCCATCGTGATCAATGAACTGATCCCTGAACTATACGAACAGGCCGATATTGAATACATGCTGTAATTTATAGGGAGGGTTTTTTATTAACCCGTTTTGAAGCGGCCAGTTGGAGCGCGGCCTGATGGGCCTGCTCTTCTGTGAAATCATCAAGTTCCCGGAGGCCGTGATCCTGGTGGCGGTAGGCCAGCGCTTTCCGGAGAAGATGATCTGCCAGCCAGGGGTTTTTAGGAAGCAGGGAACCGTGCAAATAGGTGCCGATTACATTCTTGTAAACGGCGCCTTCTGTTTTATCGACACCGTTGTTGCCGTAGCCATGTAAAACTGTACCCAGCGGGTCCAGGTTCGGTCCGAGGTAAGTCCTCCCGCCGTGGTTTTCAAAGCCAACCAGGGTCCGGGGCGGATCCCAGATTGCGCAATTAATGGCCGCATTGCCGATCAGCCGTCCTTTTCCGGCATCTGTGTAGAGGTCCATAATCTCCAGGCCGCCAATCTTTTCTCCCCGGGCTGTGGTGTAATAGCGGCCCAGCAGCTGATATGAGCCGCAGACGGCAAAGATTACCATATTATGTTCAACTGCTTTGCGCATTTCGCCGCTGCGTCTTTTTAAGTCATCGGCCACCAGCTTTTGATCGCTGTCCTGCCCGCCGCCCATAAAGAGCAGGTCGCAGGATGAAAAAGCGATCCGGTCACCCGGGTTTACCGGGACGATGTTTACTTCGATGCCGCGCCATTCAGCCCGGCGGCAGAGGGCCAGCATATTGCCCCGGTCCCCGTAAAGATTTAAATGGGCGGGGTATAAGTGATAAATGTTAATTTCACCCATCAAGATTCCTCCCAGTAGGGGATACCCAGGCCCATCTTATTCAGGTGGCGCCTCATTCCCAGCATGGCCGTATAGGTGGGCAGAATAAACAACTTGCTGCCGGGCGCTGTTTGGTCCAGAGCTACTTCGATAGCCCGGCCGGGATTATCTTCCACCATAATCCGTTCCGGCTCAAAACCGGCGTACTTGAAACGGACGGCCATATCCCAGGCCCGCAGGCCCGTGACAACAACCGCGGAAAAACGGCTTGCCACTGCAGAAAGCTGCTCGAAATCGACATCCCAGAGCCATGACACATCTGTTCCGTCGGCAATGTTGTCATTTATCGCCACTACAATAGTGATCTTTCCGGGTTGGTTTAAAATTGTGCGCAGCACTTCATTGGCCCCGACCGGGTTTTTGATCAGGGCCATGATTATCTCTTTGTTGTCTTTGTCAAATCGTTCCATCCTGCCGAAAGAAGGCGCCGCCTTTCCCAGGGCGGCGCTGATGGCAGCGGTAGGGATAGCGAGGGCCCGGGCGCAGGTTACAGCGGCCAGGACATTGTAAAGGTTATATATGCCGAGCAGGGGCACGTTCAGTTCCAGGGCCTGGTCCGGTAAGTTGAGCTTAACGCGGCTAATCCCTTCAGCGCTTACCCTGCGTTCCGTAAGCCTAACATCAGGATCCGGGCGCCGGTAAGGGCAGGAGGGACACCGGTAATGCCCGATGTGGGCAAAATAGATCCTGGTGTACTCGAGCTTTTTTGAACAGGCCGGGCAGGTTTTTAGATCCTGTCCGGTATTGTCAAATTCATCGGGGGGCAGTTCCAGCTCAAGACCGTAAGTCCACCTGGCGCTGTTATTATCGTTTTTGATCGAAGCCAGGGAGGGATCGTCGGCATTGAGGACTTGAAAACTGCCTGCAGGTATTTGATCAAGCCCTTTTTTAATAAGGGCCTGGATGGAATCGATTTCGCCAAAACGATCCAGCTGGTCCCGGAATATGTTGGTTAACACAACCCCCCGGGGACGAAGCTCTGCCACAGCGCCCGGGAAAGCTCCTTCATCGACTTCCATCACCGCAAAATCGCCGTCCATGCGGCCTCGCCAGGAGCAGTTTTCGATTAATGTTGATGCGACCCCCCAGGACATGTTGGAACCGGATTGATTGTGAATACATTTATAGCCGGCTTTTTCCAGGATCCCGTTGACCAGGTAGGCTGTTGTAGTTTTGCCATTGGTGCCGGTCACCGCTACCGTGCCTTGTTTCAGCCGCCTGGCCAGCAAAAAACTCAGGCCGGGCGCAATTGCCAGGGCAACTCTTCCCGGCAGGGTTGTCCCTCCCCGGCCCAGCATCCTGGTCAGGGCGATCAGGGCCTTGCCGCTCCAAATCGCAATAAGCAACCTCATCCCGGACGGCCCCTTTCAGGCATGCTTAACAGATTATAATGCTGCAGGTTGTTTTTTATTTCCAAACTTGCTCCCAACTCGCTTCTTACATTTTTGCCATGCACTGGACCATGTCGGCCCTGGTGACAATGCCGACCAGCTTTTTTTTGCCGTCTACAACCGGGATCCGGTTGATGTTGCGGCGGTTCATTAACCTGGCAATTTCCGAGGCTTCAGTTTCTTCATTGACAGTGTGCACTTTTTTAGTCATTACTTCACTGACCCTGGTTTGATGCAGGTTTTCAATGCCCTTCTGCATGGACGCCAGTTCTGATACGTTGGCATAGGGGGAGATCCAACCGGAAAGGTTGGCCTTGGGGACTACTTTAGTTTGTTCGGAGTAGCGGATTATATCGGTATCCGAAATAATCCCGACCAGTTTACCTTCGTCGTCGACGACAGGCAACCCGCTAAAACGATGCTTGGCCAGCAGTTCTATTGTATCCTGCAGAGTTTTATCTTCGTGAATGCTGACCGGCGGCGTACTCATTATTTCCTTGGCTTTTTGCATCTCGAACCTAACCTCCGGATTAATTATTATAAACACCGTGTTATTCTCTAAAAGCTCCCTGTTTCCTGCATTACCTGGCCCGGGCCTGCTATTTTTACTGGCCGAATTTAAGGGCATCGACAAAAATTTCCTGGAAATCCTGGCGGGTTGACAGCTCCAGGTGTTCGACTTTCCCGGGAAGGGCAAAAGCTCTTTCCCGGATCGACTGTGAGGCCAGGGCCATCCTGGAACCGTCGCCGGCTGCGTTTCCTACCGCGATAATTTTTTCCGGTGGCAGACCGGGCAGAAGGCCGATGGTCAGGGCGCTTTCTTTGCGGACGTAGTTCCCGAAAGCGCCGGCCAGCAGTACTTCATCCAGTTCTTTTTCATCGAGCTCCATTTCCTTCAACAGGATCTTCAGCCCGGCATAGATTGCTCCTTTGGCCAGCTGCAGTTCACGCAAATCGCCCTGGCTGAGAACGATATCATTACCGGTGTCTGAATCACTGCCCGGCACCAGGATAAATTCAAAGCCGCCTTCTCCGCGTTTTAGCCTTTGCCTGAACTTTTCATCTACCTGCTCCGGGTTTTCCTCTGGGTTGATTAGTTTTCCGGTGGCGTTGATCAGGCCGGCATCGACCAGGGCGGCTGCGGCATCGATCAATCCCGATCCGCAAATTCCCCTGGCGGGGGCATCATCAATGGTGCTGATTTTAAAGTCACCGTCGATATATTGGACGGCTTCCACGGCTCCTGCCGAGGCCCGCATGCCCTGTTTAATCTGGGCTCCCTCGAAAGCGGGGCCGGCGGCTGTGGAACAGGCCATCAACCTGCCGTTGGCGGCCAGGACCAGTTCGCCGTTTGTGCCTATGTCGATGGCAGCACGCTTGCCGTTTCGCTTATCCATGTCGGTGGCCAGGATTACACCAAGGGTGTCTGAACCGACGTAACCGGCGATGTTGGGCAGGAAAAAGACCCGCCCGCCCGGGTTGATTTCCAGGCCCAGTGCGGAGGCTTCCACTTCCAGGGCCCGGCTGTAGGCGGGAATAAAGGGCGCCGGGGCCAGGTAAGTCGGATCTACCCCCATAAACAGATGGCTCATGGGGGTATTGCCGACCGCCACTATCTCAAAGACCCTGTCTTTGGCGACTTTTGTTTGCCGCAAAAGATCCTTGATGATCTTGTTGGCCGCTTCGATTACTTTATCCTGGAGCTGTTTAAGCTCTTCTTTGCCTTCCGATGCGTGGTTGATGCGGGAAATAACATCGGCCCCGTAAATGTTCTGGGGGTTGGTTTCAGCCGCTACAGCGATTATTTCCGCTTTTTGCAGATCGAGCAGGGAACCCATGATTGTAGTGGTGCCGATATCAAAAGCGATGCCGAATAGCTGGTCGCCCGTATCGCCGGGTTCGATGGAGATGATCCTGTTCCCGGCAATGGTTACAGTAACTGAGAAGTTGTTGTTGCGGAGCATGCCCGGTAACCCTGCCAGTTCGCGCAGTTCTACTGTGAGATCATCGCGGTCCAGGTGCTTCAGCAAACGTTCCAGGTCGGCAGTCTGGTCTTTAACTGCCGGGCGGTCCAGTTTAACCGCTATTTTTTCTACAGCAGGATCGCCTTCCAGCTTTTCCACCCCGCCGGCCAGTGTTGTTTTGCGCAGGGGGGCTTCTTTCTGGACCGGGACCTCAACGATCAGGTCGTTTTTCACTTTTTTCTGGCAGGAGAGGACCCACCCTTCGGATAGTTCTTCCTCGGAAAGGTGCTTTTGTTCCGCCCTGGTCGGTTTTCCGGTCTCGCCTTCCACTATCTTGACCCGGCATTTGCCGCAGGTCCCTTTACCGGCACAGTCCCCTTCAATATACAGGCCGGCCTGGTCGGCTGCTTTCAAAAGGTTGGTCCCGGATTCAACTGCAATTTCCTTGTTCTGGGGGATAAACTTGAGTTTGGACATGAGGGTGACACTCCTTATCCTGATTTATGGGCTGCCTGGGAAAAATGATACTGTAAATAAATAAAAGCAACCTGAAGCAGGTTGCTCCTGAACATATGGTGCGCCCGCAGGGATTCGAACCCCGACTTCAGGCTCCGGAGGCCTGCGTGATATCCCTTTCACCACGGGCGCCTGAATACTTTTCACATTGCTATGATAACACCAAGCATAAAACAAGTCAAACAATCCATTGGCTTTATTATGGGCAGGAAGCGCTGCTTTAATGACCCTTTTCACCTGCGCCCGTTTTGTTAACAGGCCAGTTGTGATACAATCAGACTCACAGCCCGGGGATGCCACTTCTGCACAAATTCAGCAAGGAGGATTGATCTTGTTAACCAACTATTCAGAGCACTACCTGCCGAACGGAATCAGGCTCTTGTTTATGCCCACCGATAAATTTAAAACAATTTCCATGGCCCTGTTTCTGCACCAGGAATTAAGCCCCGATCTGGCTGCCCGCAGCGCGCTGCTGCCCGCCGTCTTAGAGCAGGGAAGCAGGCAGTATCCGGACAAACTGACCCTGCAGCGCAAGCTGGAAAACCTTTACGGGTCAGACCTGGCCGCAGACATTGTTAAGAGCGGGGAACGGCACGTGATGGCTTTTAGCTGTGAAACCCCGCACGACAAGTACCTGGGTCAAAACGGCGATTTGCTGAGCAAAGGCATGTCCGTTCTCGGTTCGGTCACCGGCGACCCGTTAACAGAAAACGGCGGGTTTAAAAAAGATTATGTCAGCCAGGAAAAAAATCAGCTGATTAAAGATATCAGGGCCATGCTCAACGATAAGGGTACCTATGCTTACGAACGTTGTATTGCCCTGATGTGTGCCGGGGAAAGGTTTGGCACCTACAAGCTGGGTTCGATTGAAGACTATAACGGCATTGATGAGGAAGCGCTTTTTAACTATTACAAAAGGGTTTTTTATGCCAATCCCCTTGATTTATATGTAATCGGTGACCTGGAAGAACAGGAAGTCCTGGAGGCGGCCGGCGAAGCCTTCAACTTTTCCCGCAGCGAAGAACAGGGCGGGCTTCCAGCTACAGAAGTCGACCGGCCCGTAACTGAGGTCCGCTATCATGAAGAAAGCATGACGGTTAACCAGGCCAAGCTGGTGCTTGGTTTTCGCACCTATACCGCCTACGGAGACGAGCAGTACTGCCCCCTTTTGGTCTACAGCGGCATCCTCGGCGCCTTTCCCCATTCCAAGTTGTTTATGCAGGTCCGCGAAGAGGCCGGTCTGGCCTATTACGTCCATTCCCGCCTGGAAAAACATAAAGGGTTGATGGTTATTTCCGCCGGGATCAATTATCAAGATTACGGGGAAGCGCGGGATATTATCGACCGCCAGCTTGAAGATATGGTTTCCGGCGCTATCAGCGATAAGGAACTGGATAATACCAGGCAGGGCCTGATAAACAGTCTGCGGTCCCAGCAGGACAGCCCCGCCCGGCTGATCAGTTCCCACCTTGACGGTTCAATTGGCGGCAGAACCTACACTGCCGAAGAACTGATTGCCGGCATCGAAGCGGTCGGTCGGCCGGAGATCCAGGCGGTAGCGGAGAAAATTAAACTGGATACTGTATATGTGCTGCGGCCCGGGAAAGGAGGAGATAAGTAATGCCAGAAAACCTGAGGTTAATTGAAAACAGGGAGCTGCATGAAACGTTACACCATTACCGGTTCGATCCGGGCCTGGATCTATATGTCCTGCCCCGCCCCGGCTACCAGAAAAAATATGCTGTATTTTCCACCCGTTTTGGCTCTATCGACAACCGCTTCCGGGTTGATCCAGACCCCACGGTAACTGAACTGCCTGACGGGGTGGCCCATTTCCTGGAGCACAAGCTTTTTGAAGACGAACGGGGCAATGTTTTTGACCGCTTTGCCGCCCTGGGCGCATCGCCAAATGCCTACACTTCTTTCAGTCAGACTTCTTATCTTTTTTCCTGCACTGCCAATTTTGAACAAAGCCTGGATCACCTGCTCAATTTTGTCCAGGAGCCCTACTTTACGGAGCAGACAGTCCAGAAAGAACAGGGCATTATTGGCCAGGAAATCAAAATGTACGAAGATCATCCCCACTGGCGGGTATTTTTTAACCTGCTGGCCGGCCTCTACCAAAAGCACCCGGCCCGCAATGACATTGCCGGAACAGTGGAAAGCATATCCAAAATTACCCCGGAATTGCTGTACCGCTGTTACAATACTTTTTATCATCCCAGCAACATGGCCGTTTTCGTGATCGGCGATCTTGATCCGGAACAGGTGGGGCGGCAGGTTGAGGCCAACCTTTCCGGGCGGGGTTACGGTTCCATGGGCAAAATAGTGCGTCTCTTCCCCGAAGAACCGGCTGAAATCAACCGCCAAAAAACCGTCCAGGAACTGGTGGTCTCCGAACCGATCATCTTTATCGGTTTTAAAGACAACGGGGTGACTAAACTGGACAGCAGCAGCCTGATGCGCCGGGAACTGTTGATGGAACTGGTCCTCGATATCCTTTTTGGTTCAAGCGAGAAGCTGTATAACGATCTCTACCGGGAAAACCTGATCGATGAAAACTTTGGGGCCGAATTTGCTGCCGATAATAATTACGCTTATGCCATGATTGGCGGTGAAACCAGGGACCCCGATCAACTTTACCAGCGGGTCCTGGAAGCTGTGCGGGAATTTAAAAAAGAAGGCATTTCCGATGAGCAGTTCGAAAGACACCGCCGCAAAATCCTGGGCGGTTATATCAGGCGCTTCAACTCCCTTGAATTTATCGCCAACAATTACCTGGCCTACCGGTTCAGGGGCAATGAAATGTTCGACCTTCCATCCCTCCTGCAGGATGTTAAAAAAGAAGAGGCCGTAAGGGTAGCCGAAGAGAATCTTGACCCCTCTTATCATGCTTTATCCCTGGTCATGCCGCCACAGGAAGATTGAGCGGGCCTTTGTTGGTTAAAACCTGTGTCGTTCTAACCTCTTGATTTTTATCATGAATGAGGTTAAAATGGCACTATTGATGTGCACATAAATGTGCACAATTTGACTGGAGGCCTGATTATGAATAATTTTACCGGGTATGTTAACCCTCATCTGGGTGAAATGCTCGAGAATATTAAACTCGATCAAAAATATACGCACGGAGAAGGCTGCTATCTTTTTGATGATGAGGGCAACTGTTACCTGGACTGCATTGCCGCTTACGGGGCTCTGCCGTTTGGGCATAACCCCGCCCCGATCTGGGAGGCGATTGCCGGCTACCGGGATTCGGGCGAACCAAATTTTGTCCAGCCCTCGGCCCTCGAAGCCGCCGGCGAACTGGCCCGCCGCCTGGTAGAATTAACCCCGCCAGGCCTTGATTACGTCACATTTGCCAACAGCGGCACCGAGGCTGTTGAGGCGGCCATTAAACTTTGCCGCTCTGCCTCTGGGCGTCCGGGGATCCTGGCCACCGCCAACAGCTTTCACGGTAAAACTTTCGGGGCCCTTTCCGCTACCGGGAACAGCGGCTACCAGGAAGCTTTCCATGCTCCGGCTGAGCATTTCAGGCACATTGAGTTTGGCAACCCTGAAACCCTGGAAAAGGAGTTGAGCGCCAATCCCGGCTACTACGCCGCTTTTTTTGTAGAAGCGATCCAGGGAGAGGGAGGAATTGTCGAACCTCCCTGCGGCTACCTGGCTAAAGTTAAAGAGATTTGCGAGCGTCACCAGGTTTACCTGGTCCTGGATGAAATCCAGACCGGGTTGGGCCGCACCGGGCGCCTTTTTGCCTTTGAAGAAGAAAATATCATCCCCGACGTCCTGGTTTTGGCCAAGGCCCTCGGCGGAGGGGTCATGCCGATCGGGGCCTGCCTCAGTTCGGCCTCTGTTTATAGCGAAGAATTTGGCATGAAACATTCGTCCACCTTCGCCGGTAATTCCCTGGCCTGCCGGGTTGGACTTAAAGTCCTCGACCTTCTAACCGAAGAAGAGGGCGCTATTATCAATCACGTAGATAAAGTGGGAGGGACTTTGAAAGCAGGCCTACTGGAACTCCGCGATAAGTATCCCCGATTGATCAAAGCGGTCCGCGGGCGGGGTTTGATGCTGGGCCTCGAATTTAACATGGACCGGGACCAGTTTCCGGGCAGCCTGCTCGGGGTGATGGCCGAGCAGGAATTGCTTACTCCCGCCATTTCTTCTTACCTCCTCAACGTGGAAAAATTGCGGGTGGCTCCAACCCTTAACGGCAATGAAGTGATCCGCATTGAACCTCCGCTGACGATCAGCGAGGAGCAGTGCCGGGAGGCGCTGCAGAAACTGGAAGCAATGCTTGAAGTATTGAATGAAGGTAATACAGCTCGCTTCCTGGCCTACCTGGTCAGATCCCGGGTGGGAAACGACTTTCCCAGGTTCGATCCCTACCCGGAAAATAAGGTTGCCCCTACCGGCGATCCTGATGAAGGGCGATTCGCTTTCTTGATCCATGCCCTCGATCTGGAAAGTTACCATCAATTTGACAACAGCCTCCTGGCCTTTAGTGAAGAAGAACTGGCGGCATTGACGGGAAGGTTTGGCGATATGGTCGGGCCCTTTGTGGCCGGTAAAACCAAGATTCATTCCAGGGCCGGCAAAACTGCTTACGGTGAATTTATTGCCCTGCCCCGGACGACGGATGAATTCCTGGCCATGCCCCGCAAGCAGGCCATGGAAGAATTGAAAGCAGCCGTAGCCATGGCCCGGGACCGGGGAGCGCGCATTGTCGGTCTCGGCGCTTTTACAGCCGTGGCTTCGATGGGCGGCCTTTATTTAAAAAATGAGGGAGTGCCCATAACCACCGGCAACAGTTATACCGTGGTAGCTGCCGTGGATGCTGTCAATAAGGCCACGGAAAAGTTACAAATGGATCGTTCCCGGTTAACAGCCGGTATTGTCGGCGCCGCAGGTTCGATCGGCAAGGGCATCTCCCTGCTGTTGTCGGAAACGGTGCCCCGCCTGGTCCTGATCGGCAACCCTAATAACAAGACTTCCAGTGAACGGTTGCATATGGTTGCCGCCGAGATATACCGTTACCAATCGGCCCTGCTCCGGCAGGGGCGCCCCCTGAAGCCCGGCAGTATGGGTCACCTGATGGCCGAATGCGAAGGGCTGCCTTCACCTGAAGCGCCTATGGAAGAGTTTGAAGCCTTTGCTGATGGAGAAGGGCGCAGGAAAGGTCTGATTGAATTTTCCACTGACATCGATGCCGTCCTTTCCCGGGCCGATGTGGTTATCAGCGCTACCAGCGCTACCGGCAAGGTAATCCATGCCGGAAACCTTAAGCAAGGCGCCGTGGTTTGCGATATATCCCGCCCGGCCAATGTTAGTGAAGAAGTCGATGAAGCCCGCCCCGATGTCCTGGTTATCGACGGCGGAGTTATCGAGGTCCCCGGGATGCCCTCTTTTGGCTGGGACTTTGGTTTCGAAGAGGGGCTGGCGTATGCCTGCATGGCGGAAACGATGATGCTGGCCCTTGAACAGCGTTACAAGCATTACAGCCTCGGCTCTTCAGGGGTTAATCTGGAAACGATCCTGCAGGCCCGTTACTGGGCGGATGAGCACGGCTTTAAACTGGCCAATTTCCGCAGTTTTAACCGCCCTCTCAGCGATGAAAAGTGGCAGAAGCTGCTTGAAAAGAGGCAGGAGTTGGCCCTGCGCTGAAAACTATGATAAAATAAACGAGTATTTATCTGATTATTAATGATCTGGAGAGGGTGAATGAATTGGCGCAAAAAGCCGGGCAGGAAAACAACAATCAGCAAAAAGAATTTGTCAAAGCCATTACTCCCAAAGCAGTTGATTATTCACAGTGGTACATCGATGTGATCTTGAAAGCAAAATTAATGGACTATGCCCCGATCAAGGGCTTTATGGCTATCAGGCCGGCCGGGTACGCTCTATGGGAAAAAATCAAGGATCAATTTGACCGTCGTTTTAAAGAAACCGGCCATGAGAATGCCTATTTCCCCATGTTTATTCCCCAGGAACTTTTAGAAAAAGAAGCAGAGCACGTGGAAGGTTTTGCCCCGGAAGTAGCCTGGGTCACCAAGGGCGGGGACGAGATATTGAGCGAACCGCTCGTGGTCAGACCGACTTCAGAAGCGATTATCTGTGATTTTTATTCGCGCTGGGTTCAATCCTGGCGGGATCTGCCGGTCTTAATCAACCAGTGGTGCAACGTGGTGCGCTGGGAAAAGTCCACCCGTCCCTTTCTGCGCACCTCCGAGTTTTTATGGCAGGAAGGCCATACCTGCCACCGCACTGAAGAAGAGGCCGAAGAAGAAGCGCTAAAAATGCTCGAAGTATACCGGGAATGCATTGAAACTGAACTGGCTGTTCCCAGTGTGGTGGGGCTCAAAACGGATCGGGAAAAGTTTGCCGGCGCCCTGCGCACCTATACCGTCGAAGCTTTAATGAGTGACGGCAGAGCCCTGCAGGCCGGTACCTCTCATAACCTGGGCCAGCACTTTGCCCGGGTTTTCGATATAACCTTCCTCGATCAGGACGATCAGTTAAAGTATGTCTGGCAGACTTCCTGGGGGGTATCGACCAGGCTGATCGGGGCCCTGATAATGGTCCACGGCGATGATCGCGGCCTTAAGATTCCGCCCCGCATTTCGACTTACCAGGCCGTGATAGTGCCTATTTTAACCAAGAAGGACCGGGAAAAAGTGCTGCAGGCGGTACGCGGGCTGGCTGATGAGCTGAAAGATGTCATCAGGGTTAAACTTGACGACCGGGAAGAGTACTCGCCCGGCTGGAAATACAACGATTGGGAAATGCGCGGCGTTCCGGTGCGCATTGAAGTAGGGCCGCGGGATCTTGAACAGGACAAAGTGGTTGTAGTGCGCCGTGACAGCGGCGAAAAATTTGATTTGAAGAGAGAAGAACTGGCTACCTACCTGCCCCGCCTGATGGAGGACATTCAGAACGATATGCTTAAAAAAGCTTTGGAGTTCAGGGAAGCAAACACCCGCAGCGGTGCGGATTATGAAGAATTTATGAAAGTTATGGAAACAGAGCGCGGTCTGTACCTGGCTTCCTGGTGCGGTGAGGCAGAGTGCGAGGAAAAAGTCAAAGATGATACCAAGGCGACCATTCGCTGTATACCTTTTGATAAAAAGATCGAACATGAAACCTGCCTGGTTTGCGAGAAAAAGGCTGAGCACGTTGTCTACTTTGCCCGGGCTTATTAACCCATTAAACCAATGAAGCAAAAAAAACGAGAACTCCGCAAGGAGATCATAAAGTTTAGAGACCGCTTTACCGGGGCAGAAATTGCTGAAAAAAGCGCCCGCATTGCCCAAAACCTCTATTCGGTTCAGGCTTACCGGGAGGCAAATACGGTGATGTTCTTTATCTCTTTTGGCAGCGAAGTTAATACCGGTCCGATGATTAAAGAAACGATGAAAAGGGGCAAGCTGGCGCTTGCCCCTAAAGCTGTCCCTGAAACGAAAGAGCTGATTCCATCGGAAATTTTAGACCCGGATCGGGATCTGGTTCCCGGGGCCTACAATATCCCGGAACCGGGCCCGGAAACCCTGCGCCCCCGGGATCCCGAGATCATTGATCTATTAATAGTCCCCGGGGTGGGTTTTGATCTCGAAGGAGGCAGGCTGGGCTATGGAGGCGGTTATTACGA
>PWFM01000088.1 GCA_003553895.1 Syntrophomonadaceae bacterium
ACCAGTGACGGTTCATTTTCAGATTCTTTAGTTTGGCCGTGATTAGAATTAACAACCGGACGGTCCAAGGGCTGCATTAATTTGGACCGGCAAGTTTTGGAAAGTTCTGTTGAAGATGTGGGAAGAGCCTGCAGTTCCCATGTTCTGGATAAATCAAGCAGTGCCATCGCCTCATCGGTTTTCAGGTTTTTTCTTGAAGGTTCTATCAGGTAGAGGTACTTGGCCCGGTTTGTAGGCTCGACATATTCATTCCAGATATGAAGCTCATTGTTAATAACCTGCATAACCTGCCGGGTGGGGGCATGATCTATGGCATCGCCGGGACAGTCAACAATGCAAAAAGAACATGGTAAGGCGGACTCGGATTCTACCGATGCCGAATCTCCGGCCCCAGAAGTAATGCTGGAGATAGTGAGGATAATGGCCGGAAGGAGGATTATGACCAGTCTGCGGTAATATAACAATGACTTCAACTGGAAAACCACCCTATTAAATTTTGCAGTTATTTATTAATTACAAGAATCATAACAATATTTACTATTCCAGTCAAGCCATGGATGCTGCCGGAGTATAAATCAAGGCCTGCCTGTGTTATAATACCCGGTAAAATCGGAAAAAAAAGGAGTTGAAGCAATGGGTGACAGCCCGCTTGAGGTTAACCCGGAAGAAACTCTGGCTAAAGAAAGATCCCTGGAAAAAAGGCTCATGGCCTTTAGTTCTGCCGTGATTGCTTTTTCAGGCGGAGTGGACAGCACTTACCTGCTCCATAAGGCGGTAGAAGTGATCGGGCGCGACCGGGTGCTGGCTGTAACCGTTGACTCTGAGCTAACCGCCCCGGAAGAAAAAATAAAAGCCGGGGAGGCTGCTGCCAGTATCAATGCCAAGCACCGTCTTATTGAACTGAATTTACTAGAGAACCTTGAGCTGAGGAAAAACAGTCCCGAGCGCTGTTATATCTGCAAAAAGGATATATACGGCGCACTCCTGCAGCTGGCCGGGCAAAGAAATTATCAAGCGGTGCTCGATGGTTCCAATGCCGATGATACAGGGGAATATCGTCCCGGCCTGCAGGCCTTGAGGGAGTTGAAAATTTCTAGCCCTCTGCTGGAAGAAGGCCTGGGTAAAGAAGAAATAAGGTTTTTATCGAGGCAGGCCGGGCTTGCCACCTGGAACAGGCCATCTGCCGCCTGCCTGGCTTCACGCTTGCCTTATGGAGAAGAGTTGGTTCCGGAACGGCTGCAAAAGATAGCTGCCGCAGAAGAATTTCTGCGGCAGATTGGGATTGCTAATAATTTGCGGGTCCGCTGGCATGGAAACCTGGCCCGGATTGAGGTGAACAGTGAAGATTTTCAGTTAGTGCTGGGCCGGAGAAAAGAAATTATCCAGAAACTTCGCAGTCTTGGTTTTATCTATTCCACCCTCGACCTGGACGGTTTCCAGTCGGGCAGTATGGACCGGACCCTTGATTAATCGCTTTTCCACCAGTCATCACCGTTTGAGTCTTCTTCTTTCCACCATTCTTCACCATCGCCTTCTCTTATTTCACCGTCGGTTTTAAAGTCGACTTCATGTTCAAAGGTGGAATCTGATCCTACCCCATTACCGGTGTCTTGATCAGCTTTGTCTTTTTCCTTATCTTCTTCTTCTTCTTCCTCTTCATCTTTTATAGTTTCCTGATCGTTTTCTTCAAGGGCTTCTATTTCTTCTTCCGGTTCGGTTTCTTCCACTTCTTCTTCGGCCTGGGGCGCGCAACTGATCATGGCCAGGCTTAAAATCACAACAACCATTAAAATTAAAAACTTATTTTTCCCGGTCAAGTCTGTCATCCTCCTTGAATCAATGGATAACTATCAACTTTACTGCCTCCATTATAACATAATTGAAACAACCGGGAAGATTAAATACGAGAAGACAGGCGCGGGGCAGGGGTTTTGCAGGTTGTTAAGTTTGTCATGATGCCGCCAAAAAGGATTCCCGGCTTTCAATCCCGAAATATATAGGCGACTATAATAAGGGGTGTGAATGATTTTAATGACAGAGACGATTATTGAACAGATAGGGCCTGACTTGTTTCGGACTGAAATACCCCTCCCCAAAAATCCTCTAAAAGCTACCAACTCATACCTGATCATCGGAAAAGAAAGAAACTTAATCATTGACACGGGCATGAACCGAGAAGAATGCCGGACTGCAATGATGGATTACCTGGCAAGACTTGATGTAGACCTGGAGAAAACAGATTTTTTTGTTACCCACCTGCATACAGATCATATTGGACTGGTCGATGTTTTGCTAAAGGAAAATGCCGAGGCTTACTTTAACGAACCGGATGCCGAGATATTGAGGCAGGAAAACCTGTGGGAGCTGGTCTGCCAGCTTTCCGCCCAGCATGGTTTTCCCGTGGAAGAAGTAGACAGCGCTATTGATGCTCACCCGGGTCAGCGTTACAGCCCTGAAAATGATGTTAATTATAAAATGGTTGAGGATGGAGATGTGCTCAACTACGGGCGCTTTGAGTTGCATTGCGTTAAGACTCCCGGGCATACCCGCGGCCATACCTGTCTTTATGACCCCAACCTGAAATGGTTTTTTTCCGGAGACCATATCCTTGGCGATATAACTCCCAATATCTCCACCTGGTTAATTGAGTCTAATCCACTGGGTGAATATTTTCAGAGCCTGGACCGGGTTGCCGGTATGGAAATTGAACTGGTCTTGCCCGGCCACCGCAGCTTGATCAGGGATCACAATAAGAGAATCCAGGAATTGAAAGAACATCATCGCCGGCGTCTTGATGAAGTTTTTTCCATAGTAATCAAGCACGGTCCCTGTAATGCCTTTCAAACTGCTTCATATATGACCTGGGATCTTGTAGCCGCAGGCTGGGAAGATTATCCCCTGATGCAGAAGTGGTTTGCTACGGGCGAGGCCCTGGCTCACCTGCGCTTTCTGGAAGTGGAAGGCAAGCTTAAAAGGGAAATTTCAGAAGAAGTGATGTATTTTTACGCTCAATAAGTTATTATGAAAACAGTTTTGTTTGGTTAAGATGGGAGGCGAGGGAAATCGGGAAATATATTTTGTCTATCGATCAGGGGACTACAGGGACTACGGCTTTACTCTGGGACAAAGACGGCGCTTCAGTGGCCCAGGTTAACCTCGAGCACAAGCAGTATTATCCCCGGGCGGGCTGGGTTGAACATGATGCCGAAGAAATATGGCATAATGTGGTAGAGGCATCCGGCCGGGTTCTCAAAGAAGCAGGGGCAGGGCCTGAAGAGCTTGCGGCTATCGGTATAGCAAACCAGAGAGAGACGATTGTATTCTGGGATCGGGTGAGCGGCAAACCGATTGAAAGGGCGATCGTCTGGCAATGCCGCCGCACCTCAGATATGTGCCGCCGTCTCAGGGAAAGCGGTTATGAAGAAATGATTCGCAGTAAAACCGGGCTGCTGCTGGACCCCTATTTTTCCGGGACCAAAATACGCTGGGCCCTGGAGAACTGGCCGGAGGTGGCCGAAGCTGCCAGGAGCGGACACCTGGCCTGCGGGACGATCGACAGCTACCTCCTGTACCGCTTAACCGGGGGAAAAGTTTTTGCCACTGACTATTCCAACGCCTCCCGGACCCTTCTTTTCAATATCCACAGCCTGGAGTGGGATCAGGAGTTGCTGGAGCTGTTCAAGATTCCGGAAGGAGTTTTGCCGGAAGCGCTGCCCAGCAGTTATCTTTACGGGCACACTGAACCGGAGGTTTTTTTGAACTGCAGCGCTCCGGTAAGCGGGATGGCCGGCGACCAGCAGGCGGCTTTGTTTGGCCAGGCCTGTTACAGTCCCGGGATGAGTAAAAACACCTACGGGACCGGTTCTTTCCTGCTCATGAATATCGGCGAGTCGCCTGTCTTGTCGGAACAGGGCCTTTTGACCACCATTGCCTGGGGAATAAATAACCGGGTCGAGTATGCCCTGGAAGGGAGCATATTTATTACCGGCGCAGCAGTTCAGTGGCTGCGTGATGGCCTGGGTTTAATCGGCAGCTCTTCAGAGCTGGAAGATTTGGCTTCCAGGGTTGAAGACAACGGGGGAGTCTACTTTGTGCCCGCTTTTGTGGGCCTTGGCGCCCCCTACTGGGATCCCTATGCCCGTGGTCTCATGATCGGGGTTACCGGCGGAACTACCGGCGCTCACCTGGCCCGGGCCGTGATCGAGGCCATGGCTTACCAGACCAGGGATGTTCTCGAGATCATGTACCGGGAAGCGGGGCTGCCGCTCCAGGAGTTGCGGGTGGACGGCGGAGCAAGCGTTATGGACCTGCTGCTCCAGTTCCAGGCTGATTTAACGGGCACCACAGTGCGCCGGGCGGACACCTTTGATACTACAGCCCTGGGCGCAGCATACCTGGCCGGACTGGCCACAGGATTTTGGAAGGGCCAGGAGGAACTGGCCGCTAGCTGGCGGCAGAGCGCTGTATTCGAGCCAGGCATGGATCAGAAAGAGCGGGATGCCCTCTACCGGAACTGGCAGAAGGCGGTCCAACGCTCCCTGGCCTGGGCCGAAGAAGATTTTGACGAGGGCTCTCAAGATTGAAAGGTGTTCTTGATAACGCATGTTGAAAACGCTCCATGGAAGGAGAAAGTATATGGCTGGCTTTTTAAGCAGGCTGATCTTTAAAAGTGGATGGCCGATTATTTTAACGGGCTTGTTAGTGTTTTTTGTTACAGCTTGCCAGCAGGGGACCGGGAGCGATAATTCTTTAGAAGAAAACGGCGAAAAGCCGGTCCTGGAGCAGGTTATATTAAACGGCCACGCAGTTATGATGGAACTGGCCTTAACCCCTGATCAAAGAGCCAGGGGCTTGATGGGACGGGAAGCCCTGGCTGATGATGAAGGGATGCTCTTTGTTTATCCCGATCGGGATCCTTACCCGGCCGAAGTCAGTTTCTGGATGAAAGATTGCCTGATCCCTATTGATGTAATCTTTATCAGCCGGGAAGGAAAGATCGTTTCGATTCATGAGATGGAGCCTCCGGCGCCCGGCACACCTGATGAAGACCTGCCGGCTTATCCGAGCGGCGGTCCGGTGCAGTTCGCCATCGAACTACGCGGTGGTTTAGCCGGGGAACTGGGTTTGGAAACAGGTCGGTTGATCGACCTGCGAGCGGACTACCTGATCCAGATGGCGGAGTGATCATATAAATGTTTGAACAGCGGGGAAGGGTGATAAAATGATTCGCGGCGCTGTAGCTCTGGTCGGATCCGGAGAATTGTCGGGAACCATGGTGGAAACCCATAAATGGCTTTTAGAAAGATTAAAACCGGAGGAGAAAGCTCTTTTCCTTGATACTCCGGCCGGTTTCCAGGAAAATGTTGATCTGCTTTCCCGCCGGGCGGTTGATTTCTTCGAAAAGCAGGTCCTGCACCCCATGGAGGTTGCTTCCTTTAAGGCGGCGGAGGCCGCCGCTGAAGAAAATGCCGAACGGACCTACCATCTTCTGGGAGAGGCGGGGTATGTGCTGCTTGGGCCCGGCAGCCCTACTTATGCCGTGCGCCAGTTGAAACAGACGCCCATTCCGGCCTTGCTGAGCGCTATGGTTACCAGGGGAGGCTGCCTGACAGTGGCCAGCGCCGCTGCTCTGACGGCCGGCACCCATACTCTGCCGGTTTATGAAATATATAAAGTGGGGGAGACCCTGCACTGGGTAGAGGGCTTAAATATCCTGGGTAACCTGGGACTGGATCTGGTAGTGATTCCCCACTGGAACAATGCTGAAGGGGGTAACCATGATACGCGCTTCTGCTATATGGGAGAAAAGCGTTTTCGCGCCCTTGAAGAACAGCTGCCTGCCGGGACCACGATCTTAGGTATCGACGAGCATACGGCCTGTGTCCTTGATTTTCATTCCCGCCTGGCATACATTACGGGAATTGGTCGGGTGACCGTCCGGCGCAGTGGTTCGGAACAGGTTTACAACAGGGGCGAGCAGATCGGGTTTGAACAGATCCTGCAAGGCTCAGGAGCAGTCGAAGAAAAGGGCGGATCGGAAACTGACTCCGGCTCATTTTTAGACCGTTCTTCAGGGCGGGATTCATCTTTTTGGGACCGCATGCATGCCATAGAAGCTGCTTTTCACCGGGCCCTGGATCAAAAAGACCCGGCCGCCATGGTTACCCGGCTCCTGGAAGCAGACGGTATGCTGTGGCAGGCCCAGCTTGACCTGGAAAATCCTGAATTTATTTCACAGGGACGGGAGATTTTCCGGGAGATGATCGTCCTGGCCGGGACGGGCATCGATCAGGCTGCTGCTGAAATACCGCGCAAGTTTGAGACTCTGGTGGGTGGATTGGTGGAGCTCAGAGAGAAGCACCGGCAGGAAAAAAAATACTTTGAGGCTGATCAAATCCGCAGCCTTTTGCATAAAGCCGGGGTGGTGGTTGAAGATACCCGCGAAGGGCCCAGGTGGCGCAGTTGAGTGATGACCTTGTGATAACCCATTTTTAATTTTTCCTAAGATTAACGGCTCACCCATACAAGGATCTTACCCTTGCCTTCACTATAAAAACGTGATATCTTTATTATAGTTCGTGTTACGGAGGCAATTTTTTTTGATCATCTGGTGTTACAAGTTGAAGGTTTGTTAACACGAAGCAAAGGCTGGATCCGCTATTAGAATACAAACGGAGTGTGTCGCTGGTTTATGCTGAGATACCTGACCAAAAGGCTTTTCACCCTTGTGCCCGTGCTGCTGGGGGTTAC
Source organism: Syntrophomonadaceae bacterium (assembly GCA_003553895.1). Taxonomy (GTDB): domain Bacteria; phylum Bacillota; class Dethiobacteria; order DTU022; family DTU022; genus B1SED10-74M. The sequence goes on from PWFM01000088.1 coordinate 6,751, forward strand.
CTTCATCACTTTTATCCTGATGGATATTGCTCCGGGTGATCCGGCCGAGATCATGCTTTCCCGCCGGGATATCGAGGTAACGCCAGAAAACCTGGAACGGGCCCGGGAAGCCCTGGGCCTGGGCGATCCCCTGCCGGTGCGTTACCTGGACTGGCTGCAGGGAGCGGTGCGGGGCGATCTGGGTGTTTCTTTTACAACAGGAGAACCGGTCACACGGGAAATTATCAGCCGCCTGCCGGCAACGATTGAATTGGCGGCAGGCGGGTTGGCGGTAATGTTTATCCTGGCCCTGCCCCTGGGTACGATGGCCGCCCTTTTAAGAGGTTCGCCGGGCGACCACCTGGGCCGTCTGGCCGCGCTTGCGGGCGCTTCAATCCCTTCGTTTTATCTCGGTTTGCTCCTGATTACTTACATTGCAGTGCCCAACGAAGGGATCCCGGTGATGGGCAGGGGTGGTGGCCTTATTAACCTGCTTTTGCCTTCGCTCACCCTGGGTTTTGGTCTGGCTGCCACTTACGCCCGCCTTCTCAGGGCCAATCTGCTGGAGGTTCTGCAGCTTGATTTTATACGTTCAGCCCGTTCACGCGGCCTTAAAGAAACGCTTATCATCAGCAACCATGCTCTGCGCAACGCCCTAATTCCGGTAGTAACCCTGCTGGGGATCACCCTGGGTCATCTGCTCGGTGGTACTGTGGTTGTGGAAAGGATTTTTGCCTGGCCGGGTGTGGGCCGCCTGGCGATTGATGCCATATTCGACAGGAATTATCCAATTATCCAGGGTTATGTCCTGCTTATGGGGGTCGGTTTTGTCTTTATAAATCTTTTGATTGATCTATCTTATCGTTTCCTTGATCCCCGGGTAAGAATGGAAGAAGAGGGGGGGAGGGTATCTTGACGGCAAGGTTCTTGCGCGATCCTATGTCTCTTGCCGGTCTGGCAGTTATAATCCTGATCTTTGCGGTGACAATGGGAGCTCCCCTCCTGTCACCGCATGACCCACTCCCCGTATCCCTGCCGGAGCGATTGCAGCCGGCCGGCGGCGATTATCCCCTGGGGACTGACCCTCTGGGCCGGTGCCTGCTTTCGAGGTTACTTTATGGCGGGAGGATGACCCTGCAGTATTCACTTTCAGTTCTTTTCATCATCCTTTCCATTGGTATTCCGGTGGGATTGCTGGCCGGGTACCGGGGCGGTATTGTTGACAGCCTTTTGATGAGGGTGGCCGATATAGTCCTGGCTTTCCCGAACCTGGTTCTGGCCCTGGTAGTGACAGGTATCCTGGGGCCCGGTTTGATTAATATTATGATCGCCCTGGCCCTGGTGTCGTGGGTCCAGTATGCCCGGGTAGTCAGAGGGATGGTGCTTTCTTTGAAGCAGAAAGAGTTTGTTTTGTCGGCCCGCTCTGTCGGAACTGCCCCGGCCGGAATAATCTGGCGCCATCTTTTGCCCAACGTTCTGCCGCCGGTGGCGGTCATGGCCACCCTGAACCTTGGTACCCTGGTGCTGTCTATTTC
>PWFM01000091.1 GCA_003553895.1 Syntrophomonadaceae bacterium
GAGCCTGGCAATAGTTAGTAATTGCGAAGCCGTTTGATTAATGAACTGGGACCAGGTTGACAGGCATTAAAGCGAGAAGGAGGCGAACAATGAAAGAATATGATCTGATTGTTATTGGTGGAGGAACGGCGGGAATGAATTTAATATTTCCGTTAACAAAACAGGGCTGGCGTGCCGCCCTGGTAGAAACGCGCCATCTGGGCGGGACCTGTATTAATATCGGCTGCATCCCTTCAAAAACCCTGATCAGTTCAGCCCGGGTTATGCAGACAGTCCGTGATGCTCACAAACTGGGAGTAGTGGCCGAACCGCCACGAGCTGATTGGCCGGCCATGGTCAATCGTAAAGATGAACTGGTAGGCAGGATCCGGGACCGGGGCTACAAAAACGTGGGGCGAAATGACAACATTACCCTTTATGAAGGCCGGGCTGCCTTCAGCGGTCCAAAAACTATAGAAGTAAACGGAGAAACCATCACTGCGCCAAAAATTGTCATTGCCGCCGGAGCCCGGACGGCTGTTCCGCCCGTCCCGGGCCTGGAAGAAGTGGATTACCTGACCTCCACTTCCGTTATGGAAATGAAGGAGTTGCCCGGCAGCATGCTGATCCTGGGCGGGGGGATTATTGCCCTTGAATTCTCCCAGCTATTTGTCCGCCTCGGTGTGGAGGTTACGATCCTGCAGCGCGGCGATCGTCTGGCTCCCAACCTCGATCCGGAAATCTCGGACGAAATCGAAAAACTCCTCGATGAAGAGGGAATCCGGGTTATGACCGACACCAACATCAGCTCTATTGAAAGAAAGCAAGGGCAGGTAATTGCCACAGACGAAAGCGGGGACGGACCCGTCCAGTATAGCGCCGAGCAGATCCTTGTCGCTACCGGCAGGCGTCCCAACAGTGATTGGCTTGACCTTGAAAAGGCCGGTGTAGATACCGATCAGCGCGGTTATATTGCTGTAGATCAATCTTTCAAGACCAGTGCGGAAGGCATCTGGGCCCTCGGTGACATCACCGGTGGAATGATGTTTACACATCGGGCCTGGCATGATGCGAACCTGCTCACCCGCCACTTTTTGCAAGGAGAAAAGATCAATTCCAACCACAGGTTGATTCCTTTTGCTGTTTTCACCGAACCTGAAATTGCTGCGGTCGGCCTTGATGAAGCTGCGGCAAAAGAAAAAGGCTATGATGTCGGCATTCATCACTTCCCGTTTCGCTTCCAGGGCCGGGCCCGGGCTATGGAAAAATACGCTGGTTTTATCAAAATGACCGTCGACAATAAGGATAATGGTAAAATCCTGGGGACCGTAATGATCGGTCCGGAAGCGGGTGAATTGATCCATGAGCTGATTGCGGCCATAAGGTTTGGTGCGACGGTGCATGATTTGTATGATATGATCCACGTCCACCCCACCCTGTCGGAAGCAATCCATAATACGGCAGGAGCCGGGTAGAATCAAGCCCGCAGGAGGTTCATTAATGCTTAAAATTACAGTCTTAATCATCGCCACTCTATTTGCTATAACCATGCCGGCCTGGGGTTATTCTGGAGAAGAAATCCTGGATGAAGGCTTGCTAGAAGGCGAAAGGCCGGCAGGAGAAATGGCAGTTGACGAGCCGGTACCGGAAGATCCCCCCGGGGAGGCGCCTTTTGAAGAAGATGCGGATATAGAAGAACATTATTACCGGGCCCGGGTTTTGGAAGTGCAAGAAACCCGGGAAGATCACCACGATTATTACACGGCCATAGAGCAGGAAGTGCTGGTTAAATTAACCAGCGGGCCCTTTGAAGGAAAAGAGCTCGAAATACTGAACACTTTTTTTGAAGGGGATCCTGTGTATGACTTTATCCTGGAAGAGGGTCAGGAAGTGATCGTGGTAGCCCTGGGTGAAGAAGGCAGTTTTGACCAGGTTTATGTTCAAGACCTGGCGCGTGACCGTGGAGTCTATTACCTGCTGGGTGTATTTGTCCTGGTCCTGCTACTGGTGGGGCGGATGAAAGGCTTAAAAACCCTGGTTACCCTGGTGGTGACTATCTTTCTCATCTTCCAGTTCCTTTTGCCCCTGCTTCTTCTCGGTTACAGCCCGATCCCGCTGGCGGTGGTTATGGCCTCAATGGCTATTACTTTTACCCTGTTTGTGATCGGCGGCCTTAATATGAAATCTCTGGTGGCCATCCTGGGCACGATCAGCGGGGTCGTAGTTGCCGGGTTAATGGCTTTCTGGGCTGGCAGCATTGCCCGCCTGACCGGGTTTGGCAGCCACGAGGCTCAGATGCTTTATTTCCTGGATCAGACTATTGATTTTCGGGGGCTGCTTTTTGCCGGCATTATAATCGGCTCGCTCGGGGCGATTACCGATATCGGGATGTCGGTAGCTTCGGCGGCTTCGGAAATTAAACAGGCCAGCCCCGATATTTCCGGCCGGGATCTTTTCAGGGGTTCTTTCAACGTGGGGCGTGATGTTATGGGGACCATGGCCAATACCCTGATTTTGGCGTATGTCGGGGCTGCTACCCCGATGCTGCTTCTGGTTATGGGCTATGAGATGGACTGGTTGAAAGTGATCAACATGGATATAATTGCTACTGAGTTTGTGCGGGGGGCGGCCGGAAGCATCGGCCTCATTGCCGCTGTCCCGGTCACCGCCTTTTTAGCCGGCCGCCTGCTGGTCCGGCGTTAAGATAATCCGGGCGCGGCTGCATTTTTGCCTGCAATACGGCCCATAACCAGGCATTCGGTGATGGCGCAACTACCGAGCCTGCAGGCTCCGTGAATGCCCCCGGTGACCTCTCCGGCAGCGTAAAGGCCGGGGATAGGATGTTGATTGCGGTGAATAACCCTGGCTGAAGCATCAATCTGGATTCCACCCATGGTGTAGTGGACCTTTGGCCACATTTCCATGGCATAAAAGGGAGGGGTGATTACTGGTGAGGCTTCTTTAACCAGGGGCTTTTGGTAGTCATCGTCCCATCCGTTTTTGATCATGTCGTTGAACCTGTCTATGCTTTTTTTAAAGTTTTCGATATCAATATCGAAGTGTTCGGCCAGGCTATCCAGGGAAGTGAATGTTTTGACGATACCTTTTTTAAGGGCCCGGGAAATATCCCATCCGGCAGTAACAACCCCATTCTCGTCGGCGATTCCTACAGCGGGGTGTCCCAGGTTCATTAAAGCCTCGCCCATTTCTTTGCGGTTGCATAATTCATTTACAAAACGGGCTCCGGTTTTCGGATCAACAATCAGACCGTGCGGGAGAACAACATAGTTGCCAAACCTGGGACCGGCCCCGAATCCTTTCTCGTTCGGGGAGGCCCACGGGAAAAGTTGAATCCTCGACAAATGAACCGGGTTGGCGCCCACAGCCAGGCCTTCTTTTAATACTTCTGCGGTTGCAAAGAGTTTATTTGTGCTTAATATGGAGCAATCAAGGCGGGGATCCTGCGCCTGGCGGAAAGGTATGTCACTGCCAAATCCGCCGGAGGCAATGATCACTGCCTGGTTGGCCTGGATCTTTTTTTCCGGGCCGGCGGTTCCATTTTTGTACTGGTACCCCTCATATACTATTACGCCATTGACGCGGCCGCTATTGTCAGTAGAGATTTTCTTTACATAAATGCCGGTATGAACGGGCACACTTAAGTCTTTAAGCCGCTTGAGCTGCTTCTTTACCAGGTCCAGGCCGGCAACGGATGTTGATGTATGACAGCGGGCTACCGAATGGCCGCCGAAGATGTCAATCCGGTCAAGGTATTTCACGCCCAGGTACTCTTTGGACCATAAATATGCTTCTTTAGCTTTTTCTGTTACGGTTTCGACCAGTGCAGGGTAATTCAAGCCTTCACCGGCTTTAATCATGTCATTGTACATCAGCTCCGGTGAATCTTCTATTCCTGCCGCTTTTTGTGCTTCTGTTTGCGGGGCGGCAAGGCAACCATCGCTAATTACGGAATTGCCCCCTGCGGCTTTCATTTTTTCCAGGACTATAACAGAAGCCCCCGCTTCAGCTGCTTCTATAGCGGCGGCAAGCCCGGCAAAACCGGCTCCAATGATTATCACATCAGCGCTTTTTTTCAATTCGGGCATTATAAAACCTCCCAGCTTTTTATTTCCATATAAAAGTTTTGTCGATCTCCAGGAGCATTAGCAATAAATACGCAGCTGTTCTAATTCAGCGCCTGCTGCCCAGATTGTCTTAGCTTTACTTTCTTACTAGCAGGGCTACGCATTCTACGTGGCCGGTGTGAGGGAACATATCCACCGGCTGGACCGTGCCTGCAGCGTAATTGCTTTCCTGCAGGCGGCCTATATCGCGGGCCAGGGTGGCCGGATCACAGGAAATATAGACAATGCGTTCCGTTTTGGCCCGGACAACTGCGTCCAGCAAACCCGGGGAACAACCCTGGCGGGGCGGATTAATGAACACTGTTTTCGGATCTTTTCCTTCCAGCAGCAAATCCGGTATTTCCTCCGCCCGGGCATTAATAAACCTTATATTGGCGGTTTTATTCAGAGCGGCATTATTCCTGGCATCTTTAATTGCTGAACTGTCCGAGTCAACCCCGATCACCTGCTCTGCCGCCCGGCTTAAATAGAGAGAAAAATTCCCTGTGCCGCAGTAGAGGTCGTAGGCGGTGGCGGGTTTTCCGGATAAAAAAGCAGCCTGCTCGTAAAGTATTTCTGCCTGTGCGGGGTTAACCTGGAAGAAAGAGCGGGGAGAAATATGGTAATGAAAAGGTGTGATTTTTTCTTCAAGGTATGATTGTCCACAAAGTGTAATCTGGCGTCCATCTTTTTTGCCCGGTTGATAAAAAGAGATTCCGGCAGGCGGATTTTTTGATTCCCTGTTAATTAGTTCGGCCATATGGCCGAGCTTGCTTTTCAGGGGTGACTGATCATATCTTTTTAAATCAAAATTATCTCCTCTTGCGGGGCCAATTAATGTAACCATGCTTTTGCCGGTGGTAAAAGAGGTGCGGATGTCGGCCCTGTTGACAGGCAGGGGATCCCCGGTGGTGGATGTTTTTTCATCACTTATTAATTCCAGGGCTGCATGGCGGATGGCGTTGATCAATTCGCAGTTGCGGGGGTGCTGGATCAGGCAGTCCAAAATATTGATAATCTGGTGGCTTTGTTGTTGATAAAAGCCGGCTGTAACTTGTTCGCCAGCCATCCCGATGTGGATCTGGGCTTTATTGCGGTAGCGCCAGGGTTCATTCATTCCGAGGACCGGTTTCACAGTAAGTTCCTTACCGGCAATACGCCGCAGGGTTTCAGTAACCCGCTTTTTTTTCCATTCCAGCTGTTTCTCGTAGGAAAGGTGCTGGATCTGGCAGCCCCCGCAATCGGGGTAATATGGGCAGGGAGGATTTACCCGGTTTGGGGATGATTTATGGCGGGAAACCAGTTCTGCTATGGCAAAGTTTTTACGGACAGCGCTGATGATAACGCGTACTGATTCACCGGGCAGGGTTTGCGGGACAAACAGGGTAAAATTGTTTTTTTTGCCCACTCCTTCACCGCGGTGATTCAGATCGGTGATTTCAAGTTCAACAACCTGCCCCTGGGCAAAGGAATGTAGTTTTTTCTCGGTCATTTTTCACCTGCCGGTTAAATCTTGGCCGTCCAAACTGGATAAATGGCTCCAGCTGCGTCCAGTAAAGCGACCAGGATCGTCTTCAAATTTTAAACCGGCTATTGGAACGCTCACCTCTTTTGCTTATTAGCCGGCGGTTCTTGTTTTTCATGGTTAAAAGGCGGCTTCCGGTCCGGGTAGCGGCCGGGGTCTGTTCTTAGATCGGATTTTAACATGTAAACCTCAGGCAAACAAGCTGACCGGGGTTGTCCGGACTGTTTAACTGTTTTATCGTGCCGTATGTTTAAACCGGTGAAAACAGCGTCTTTGAAAGCTGTATTCAAGAAACAATTAAAAACGCGGGTAATAACGCTCGACCATTATGGCAAAGCATTATCCCCGCGTTTTATGTGAATCACCTTTCCCGCCGGCCCATTATATTTTCAGGGCAGCAGGAACCTTAAGGGGGCTGTTTAAATTTTTTCGTGTCTTACCTGCCACCCTGATGCGGGTAGGTGAGTTTAGCCAACTATTTACTTTTACTGCAACTCCGATTTCTTAATTGTATTATACGCAATCATTCCTGTCATGTCAATAGGTTTAGTAGTAATTATATGTTTGGTTGTATTTTTTTATCAGCAAAAATGCTGGAAGTCCACAGCAGCTTAAATGCAACTAGATCTTCCTGGCAATTGTCTCCACTGTAGAGTAAAATCTCCGTAGAATAAAATCTTTATTATAGAGAAACTGTAAAGTTAAAAAGGGAGATAAAAAAGGCTTAAAGCTCGATGTATAATAAAAGAAAGGAGGCAAAAAAATGCTAAAAAAAATGATTTTGATCACTTTCCTGGTTGTAAGCGTGCTTTTTGTTTATGGCTGTGGGGAAGTCGAAGAAGAGGGAGAGGTGGTAACCCCCTTGGATCCTGAAGAGAGAGAGGAACTCCCGGAAGAGATAAAAGCGTGGATTGAAGATTCCAGGGATAAATTTGGCGGCCGAGCCCGGGTTCATAACGGTTTACTCTATATCCTTGTCACCTACGGAGAAAAACCAACCGGTGGCTATATTGTGGAAATTGATGAGCTTGAAAAGCAGAACGATACTCTGGTAGTGACTGCAGAATTTACCGAACCGGGCGAAGATGAAATGGTTACCCAGGCCATAACATACCCTTATGATCTGGCCGTAGTGGAAGAAACAGAATTGTCGGTTGAATTTGTCGCTACCGGTGATGAAAACACAATCCCGGTGCTTGAAGAACAGTAAGGCGACGGAACAATAATGCCCGGAAAAGAGGTAGTTTGCCTGCGCAGTTCATAGCCGGAATTCACCTGATCAGAAAAGGCTTTCCCCGGCAAATTGTCAGCATCACATTATAGTGGGCGTCGATTACTGTTATGTCGGCGTCTTTTTCTTTTTCCAAAGATCCCTTTTTATGTTCCAGTCCCAGCACCCGGGCCGGGTTGATTGTGGCCGCAGGAAGCACTTTTTCCAGGGGCAAACCAGCCATCTTCACGGCGCCGGCCAGGGCCCGATTCATGGTCAGGATACTGCCGGCCAGGGTGCCGTCTTCCAGTAACGCTTTCCCACCCTGGTTGATGATCGTTTTTTCACCGAGCCGGCATTCGCGGTCAGGCAGACCGCATACGGCCAGGGCATCTGTGACCAAAATTGCTTTGTCAGTTGGCTTTGTCCGGAAAAAAAGTTTAACCGCTGCAGGGTGAGTATGAATGCCGTCGGCAATAATTTCAGCGCTGAGATTGTCCAGGGTCAGGGCGGCGCCCAGGACACCGGGAGAGCGGTGATGAAACCGACGCATGGCCGAGAAAGTATGGACAACATGGCGGAGTCCATGGGCCGCTGCTTTTTCGATTATTTCGAAGGTAGCCCCGCTGTGGCCGGCGGCTGCTACAATGCCGTTATCGTCCAGGCGGTTTATGGCCTTAAAAGCATGGTGCAGTTCCGGAGACAATGTAACCATACCCAGCACATCTCCGAGGGAGGAAATGAGGTCTTCGATCAGGGCCGGTTCGGGTTTCGCAAGGTAAGCTTCCGGATGGGCGCCTTTGTACCAGGGATTGAAAAACGGTCCCTCCAGGTGAAGCCCGGCCAGGTAGGGAGAACTTATTTTCGCCCGGGTTTGCCTGATCATTTCCCCGGCCTCTTTGATTCGCTCCAGGGGAGCGGAAACCAGGGTAGGCATAACCGTGGTGGTGCCGCCGGCTGCGGCGTGATATGAAACAGCGTGAATTGCTTCTTCGGAAGAAGCCAGGGTGAAGTCATGACCCCCTGCGCCGTGCAGGTGCAGATCTATAAAACCGGGCATGATCCTGCCACCACGGCAGTCAATCAACAGGCCTCCTTCCCGGGCCAGCGGTTCCGGGACATCACCGGGAAACACCCGGTCGATTTGTTCCCCGCAGACCGCTACTCCCCCGTAAAACTGCTCCCAGGGGGTGCAGACTGTGCCGTTATGAAGAACATACCTGCGGTGGCCCTCGTAGGCTAAGTTGGCTGAGACTTCTGCTGCCAGGCTTTGCTGGGCGTCACGATTATGGATCAAGTCAGATCAGCTCCCGGTTCAGTTCCTGATTAATAAAAATGATCAAAATATGAATAGATCCTTGATTTATGGTCCAGCTTCCCCCGGTGACCGGGTGGTTGCTTGCGGTA
>PWFM01000205.1 GCA_003553895.1 Syntrophomonadaceae bacterium
CACTGCGGGGCCAATATCGGCCGGGTGGTCAATGTGCCCTCCGCCGTTGATTACGCTTTAACCCTGCCCAACGTAGTCTATGCCCAGGAACAGCTTTTTTCCTGCGCCACCAACTGCGCTGAAGAAATAACCGAAATGATTAAAGAGAAAGAACTGAACCGGGTCATTGTTGCCGCCTGCTCGCCGCGGACCCTGGAAATGCTTTTCCGGGACACTCTCAGGGAGGCAGGCCTGAACCAGTACTACTATGAAATGGCCAATATCCGGGAGCATTGCTCCTGGGTCCATCCCAAGCAAAAAGATGAAGCCACTCAAAAAGCAAAGGATATCATCAGGATGGCCGTGGCCAGGGCCCGTTACCTGGAACCGCTGATGGAAATTGATCTGCCGGTAGACAAAAGAGCCCTGGTAGTCGGCGGCGGCATTGCCGGTATGACCTGTGCCCTCTCCATAGCCGAACACGGCCACCATGTTTACCTGGTGGAAAAAGAAAACATCCTGGGCGGAACCGCCCGGAAAGTCCATGAAACTTTAGAGGGCCTGGATGTCCAGGAGTTCCTTGATGATTTGATCAAAAGGGTTAACCGGCACCCCCTGGTCCATGTATACAGCGGAGCTGAAATAACTTCCACCGCCGGTTATATCGGCAACTTTACGACCAGGATCCGCTCCGCCCGGGGCGACGCCGAAGTCAATCACGGGGCCACGGTTATTGCCACCGGGGCCGATGTTTATACCCCCACTGAGTACCTTTACGGTGAAGATGACCGGGTTTTCACCCACCTGGAACTGGAAGAAAAAATCGCAGCGGAAGACCAAATGATCACCGACGCAGAAAGCGTGGTCATGATCCAGTGCGTCGGCTGCCGGAATGAAGACCGTAATTACTGCAGCCGCATCTGCTGCAACGAATCTGTGAAAAATGCCCTGACATTAAAGGAAAAGAACCCCGAAATGGATGTATATATCCTTTTCAGGGACATGCGGACTTACGGTTACAACGAAAACTATTACCGGGAAGCCGCCGGCAAAGGGGTTATATTTATCCGCTATGAACCGGAACAGGAACCGCAGGTTGAACCGGGTGAAGAGGAAGGGCGCCCGGTATTAAAAGTAACGCTGCCCGATCATGTGCTCCAGAAGAACATGGAAATTAACGCCGACGTTATCGCCCTGGCCGCTGCGGTTATACCTTCCGCCGGAACCAGGCAAATAGAAAACCTGTTCAAAGTTGGCTTAAACCCGGACGGCTTTTTCAAAGAAGCCCACGTCAAGTTAAGACCGGTAGAATTTGCTGCCGAGGGGGTTTACCTGTGCGGTATTGCCCACTACCCGAAATTAATCTCGGAAACAGTCAGCCAGGCTTACGGGGCAGCAGGAAGGGTCCTTACCCTTCTGGCAAACGATATCGTTACCGCTTCCGGCGCTATATGCGAAGTAGAAGCGAACAGGTGTGTTACCTGTGGCGCCTGTATTGATGCCTGCGCCTATGGGGCCATTGAATTCCAGGAGACTGATGCAGGCTTAAAGGCAGCCGTAAACCCGGTTCTGTGCAAGGGAGACGGGCTCTGCAATGCCGTTTGCCCCACGGGAGCCATCCAGCTTAAGCACTTTACCGATGAAGAACTGCTGAGCCAGATCGATGCGGCCGTCACGGAGGAAGAAACTGCAGATCCAAAGAAAACTGCGGTATAAACCTTCAACCCGGCCGGAAAGATGAAATACTAAATCAGGAGGTGGCGGCGGATGACTGACAGGCACACATTCAAACCGAAAGTTATCGGCTTTGTATGCCAGTGGTGAGGATATGGAGCTGCGGACTTAGCCGGAGTTTCCCGGCTACAATATACAACTGAAATCAGGCTCATTCGAGTCATGTGCACGGGTCGGGTTGACCTATCCCACTTGTTCAGGGCCTTTTCTAATGGAGTGGATGGTGTCTTCGTCGGAGGCTGCCACCTGAAAGAGTGCAACTATGTTACCCAGGGAAATTACCATGCCTTAAACCTGATCCTGTTGAGCAAGCGAATTATGCAGCATATCGGCCTGAACCCGGACCGCTTGAAAATAGAATTTATGTCTTCCGGCGAAGGGAACCTGTTTGCCCGGGCCGTGGATGACTTTGTAAAAACGGTCAGGGAAGCCGGGCCGCTCGGCATCAGTGAAGGGCTGGACCGGAAAACCCTGGAGCTTAATTTAAAAGCCGTTTCCAGGCTGGTCCCCTATATCAGGCTGGTTGAAAACGAAAGGTTGAGAGGCCATTTCGAAAGCCTGGAACAGTTTGAAGATTTTTATACCAGCCCGGAGTTTGAACGGCTTTTCAAGGAACTGATCGCCGACCGGCTGGCTATCGGCCAGATTATGGCGCTGCTGCAGGAGAAGGCCCTTTCCACCGGGGAGATCTCAGAAATACTGGGCCTGACTCCATCAGATATATCAAAACACCTGAGCAATTCGGCCAAGTTAGGCCTGGTCAGGTACAATGAGAGCGAAAAGCGTTTTGCCCTGGCCACTGCCGACTAAATAGCGCTACCAGGGGTAAAGGAGGAGAGCAATCAAGTACCATGGATATCAATAAAATCGATCAGATTATTGACGGTCATAACAGCGAAGCGAGCTCGCTGATCCAGGTATTGCTGGAAATACAGAGCGAGAACCGCTGGCTTCCAAGGCAGGCGCTGGAAAGAATCAGCGAAAGAATGGATGTGCCCTTAAGCCGGATCCAGCACATTGCCACCTTTTACAAAGCCTTCAGCCTTGTCCCCAAGGGGCGTCACGAAATTCATATCTGTATGGGAACAGCCTGCCATGTCCGGGGAGCGCAAAATATTCTCAACGCTGTGGAAGATCATACCGGTATCAAACCCGGAGAAACTGACCTGGCCCTTAAATTCAGCCTGGAAACAGTCAACTGCCTCGGCTGCTGCGCCCTGGGACCGGTAATAGAGGTCGACGGGCAGATCCATGGCAAATTAACACCACCAGAAACTGCGGAAGCCCTAAAAAAATATGAGTGAGGTAAGATTATGCCAAAGCTAAATTCATCGGCCGAACTGGAAAAACTGAGGGAGGAAATCCTCTCCGGCAGGAATTCCAATCAAAAAATTATTACCCTTTGCTCCGGAACAGCCTGTCATGCCACCGGCAGCCGGGCCGTTGCCGAAAGCATCGAACTGGAACTGAAAAACCAGGGCTTGAGTGATCAAGTTATCGTCCGCAAAACCGGCTGCCACGGTTTTTGCGAAAGGGGTCCGATTATAGTTATTTATCCCGAGGGCATCTGCTACCTGCAGGTCGAACCGGAAAACATTCCAGAAATTATCTCCCAGACGATCAAGGAAAATAAGATCCTGGAACATTTGCTCTACGTCGACCCGGACAGCGAAGAAAAAATAACCAAAGAAACGGAAATCCCCTTCTACAAAAACCAGCAGCGGCTCTTGTTCGAAGCCAATATTAAGATCGATCCCAAGAGCATTGAAGATTACCTGGCCCTGGGCGGCTATAAAGCTCTGGCCAGGGCGGTGCTGGAAATGACCCCTGAACAGGTCCTGGAGGAAGTTAAGAAAGCCAACCTGAGGGGCAGGGGAGGTGGCGGTTTCCCTGCGGGAACCAAATGGGAGGGGACCCGCAACACCCCGGAAGAAACCAGGTATGTGATCGTAAATGCCGATGAAGGAGATCCCGGAGCCTATATGGATCGAAGCCTGCTTGAAGGCAATCCCCACTCGGTCCTGGAAGGCCTTGCCATTGGTGCTTATACCGTCGGGGCCCGGGAAGGCTACATCTATGTCCGCCAGGAGTACCCCCTGGCGGTGGAAAATATAGACGTAGCAATCAAACAAGCTGAAGAAAAGGGCTTCCTGGGCAAAAACATTCTTGGTTCAGACTTTGACTTTACCGTCAAAGTGCACCAGGGCGCCGGGGCCTTTGTCTGCGGTGAATCCACCGCCCTGATGACCGCTTTGGAAGGGCGGACCGGGGAGCCGAGGCCCAAGTACATCCGCTCCAACATCAAAGGCCTGTGGGATAAGCCAACCGTCCTCAACAATGTCGAAACGTGGGCCAACGTGCCCCTGATCATCAATAATGGCGCCGACTGGTTTTCCAGTTATGGCACTGAGACCAGTAAGGGGACCAAGATCTTCTCGCTGGTGGGCAAAATAAACAATACCGGCCTGGTGGAAGTTCCCATGGGTATGAGCTTAAGGGATATCATTTTTAAGGTCGGCGGGGGAATCCGTGGAGGCAAACAGTTCAAAGCGGTCCAGACGGGAGGACCCTCCGGAGGCTGCCTGCCGGAGCACCTGCTTGACCTGGAGGTTGGATTCGATGAACTGACTCAAGCCGGGTCCATGATGGGCTCGGGAGGTATGATCGTCATGGATGAAGATACCTGCATGGTCGATGTGGCCAGGTACTTCCTCGACTTCCTGACCGACGAATCCTGCGGCAAATGCGTACCCTGCCGGGAAGGAGTCAAGCAGATGCTCGAAACCCTGACCGATATCACTGACGGCCGCGGACAGGAAGGCCACCTGGAACAGCTGGAAGATTTGGGCGAGCTGGCCAGGGAGGTTGCGCTTTGCGCCCTGGGTCAGACTGCTCCCAACCCCTTTCTCAGCACCTTAAAATATTTCCGCGATGAATATGAAGCCCACATCAAAGAAAAAAGATGCCCCGCCCTCTACTGCCGGGAGTTAATTGATTACTATATAGATCCGGAAAAATGCCAGGCCTGCCAGGCCTGCCTCAAAAAATGCCCTGCCGATGCTATCATCGGAGGCAAAAAAACCATCCACGTAATCGACCAGGAAAAATGCACCAAGTGTAACACCTGCTTTGAAGTATGCCCTTCACGTTTCAGCGCGGTCAAAAAGATCTCCGGAGAACCCGTCCCACCTCCTATTCCGGAAGAAGAACGAACCATTGTCAGGGGGAGTAAAGAAAAATGAGCAAAATCCTTATGAAAATTGACGGCAAAGAAATCGAAGCTGAAGAAGGCATGACCGTTCTGGAAGCGGCCCGGACTGTGGGAGTCAATATCCCATCGCTTTGCCACCACGACAAACTCGAACCGTACGGAGCCTGCCGGATCTGCACGGTTGAAGCTCAAAAAAACGGACGTTCACGGCTTGTCGTTTCCTGCGTCTACCCCGTTGAAAAAAACCTGGAGATAACCACCAGGTCTGAAACAATTGACCGGGCCCGCCGGACTATTTTAGAACTGCTATTATCCCACGCTCCAGATTCCGAACCGCTCCGGATACTGGCCGCTGAATACGGGGCCGACAAAAACCGGTTCGAAAAAGAACCCTCTTTCTGCATCCACTGCGGCCTGTGCGTCCGTTACTGCGCCGAAATAAAGGGTTTACATGCCGTTGGTTTCATCAACCGGGGATCCAAACGTGAAATCAACTTCGTCCCTGAACTGGTTGCCGCCGAGTGCTGGAGCTGCAAAGAATGTTTTCCCTTATGTCCTACCTCGGCCCTGCAGGCAGCTTATGTTTTTACAGCAGCCCAGGTTTCTGAAATTCCTGTTTTTGAAGGCGATACAGACTGACCAAAGCTTCTCGTTTTTCAGCCCATTCCTCAGAGGCTCTGGTTATAGAAGTATTGCAGTTACTTCTCCTGGAAAGCTATCTCGATCGCATAGACTCCGGAAGTAAACTTTTTCTCCACTATATGGCCGGTTTTTTCCAGCAGGTGCAGGACGTGCTTATTATCCGGCAGTATCTCGGCCGTGAACCCGGTCAGGCCCTGCTTCTGGGCGATATTGGCCAGATAAGACAGCAGTTCAGAACCCAAACCCTGGTTATGGTAGTCATCCCTCACCACCAGGGCTACCTGGGCAGTAAGGGTCCCTTCCAGGACCACATACTGGCCCACCCCGATTACCACTTCTGCCCCTTCATGCTCAACAGTAGCCAGGAGCACCATCTCCTGGGTGTAATCAACAACCAGGAACAGGTCTTGAAGCATATCGCGGGGCATGTCTTCCCGCCTGGAAAGAAAGCGATTATACCGGGTTTCTTCCGATAAACTATAGAAAAAATCTTTGAGCAAAGGTTCATCACTAATTTTTACCGGACGCATGAAAAATTCCAGTCCGGATTTGGTTGTTCGCCTCGTTTCCAGCTCGGCGGGGTATTTGCCTTTTTCGCCGGGCATATAAGCCTGATCTTTGTAAATTAGGGCAGCTTCTTTGGCTTCTTCAATCAACCAGGGTTGAAAAGAAGGATGGGCTATGGAAATTAAAGCCATGGCCCTTTCCCGAACATTCTTACCGTGCAAATAGGCAATACCATATTCCGTGACCACGTAGTGAATATCGCCCCGCGTTAGAGTTACCCCGGCCCCCTCCTTGAGGAAGGGGACAATCCGCGATACTGTGCCCTCCCTCCCGGTTGAAGGAAGAGCCAGGATACTGCGGCCCCTTTTAGCCAGCACCGCCCCGCGCATAAAATCGGCCTGGCCCCCGATACCGCTGAAAAAATACTTACCCAGCGATTCAGCCGTAGCCTGGCCGGTAAGATCTATTTCCAGGGCCGTGTTTATAGCCACCATATTTTTATGCATGGCAATATTTACCGGGTCGTTGGTATAATCAATAGCCCTGAATTCTATGGCCGGGTTGTCATCCAGGTAACGGTAGGTCTCGCGGTTGCCGATACAAAAAGAAGCGACCGTTTTATCCCGATCAACAGTTTTTTTGGAGTTGTTGACCACCCCGCTCTTCATCAAGTCGACAATACCGTCCCCTAGCAGTTCCGAGTGAATGCCCAGGTCTTTTTTATGCCTGAGATTGGAGAGGATTGCATTGGGCAAAGCGCCGTAACCGACCTGGATTGTATCCCCGTCGTCAATAATCCTTCCAACGTATTCGCCAATTTTATCAACTGATTCATGGGGCAGGTCGGAAGCTTCATATTCCAGGAGCGCTTCATCATGGGGCACCAAAAAGTCAACATCATCGATATGGATAAAAGTGTCCCCGTGAATCCTGGGCATTTCTGAATTTAGCTGAGCAATAACCAGTGAAGCATTTTCAACGGCAGTTTTTGTAATATCAATACTAATTCCCATGCTCATAAATCCGTGCAGGTCCGGAGGAGAAACCTGGACCAGCGCTATATCAACGGGTATCAGCTTCCGCTTGAACAGATCCGGAATATCGGACGCAAAAATAGGCGTGTAATCGGCCAGCCCCTTGTTGACCACTTCCCTGGCATTTTCAGCGATAAAAAAAGTGTTATGGCGGAAATTTTTCCTGAATTTCCGGTCTGTGTAGGGAGCCACCCCCAGGGTCCAGACATGGAGGACCTCAGCATCAAAAAAAGCCTTGGGGTTTGATTCCACGAAGTTAATCATAGCCTGGACCAGGTACTGCGGTTCCCCGCAGGCTGTTCCGATGAATATCCGGTCGCCGGCATGGATATTGCTGAAAATATCATTCTCCGGAGCAAATTTTTCCGGGTATTTACCTTTTACTTGATCCAGTTGGGTCACTTGACTCTTCCCGCCTGGTTCCGAATTATAGCCTTCAGTACATCCGCCTGTTTCCCGGTTTTCTGGATCTTGGGAATTCATATGAAATCACTCCTTGCCTCACGCCCGGAATCGGGGAGAACCCGGCAGCGTGTCCCTGCAATCTAAAATTCAAAAAATCCTTATGCTTAGCTATACTAATCCCGTCACCGATTCCTGTTAATGATATTGTATCACAAGGCCGGCCCGTCGCAGTATATAAGATTAAGGATTATTCATTTCCAGGCAGCGGGATTCAAGGGGCAGGCTAAAGCGGCAGGACTTTCAAACCAGTCAAACATAAAGTATACTTAGGTTGAATTAATATGCAAGGTACCTGTTCAGCCTGAATAAAATCAAACCCGGCAGGCCTGTAAAGCATGCTCACAGGAGCTTTAAGTTAAAGTTTGCAATTGCCGGCTAAGCATGGTCAGAGTGATTATTTCAGGCACTCCGATCAGGAGTATGCCGTGGCTGGTTAGAAACTATTCAATGAGGGAGGCTTAAAAACTTGGATTACACGGAAACAGACCTTTCAGAAATGCTCAGGGAGCGTTACAGGGAAGACAGGTTCCCCTGGAAACTTGGCATCGAACTTGAAGAGGTCCAG
>PWFM01000061.1 GCA_003553895.1 Syntrophomonadaceae bacterium
AGCAAGGGGGGATGCACAAGGAAAAACCACCTCACGAAGTATTTTTTACTCATTTCTTATGAACCTTACAACAGAATACTAATCAAGTAGAAAATTAACTGACAACAGAATATAACAAGGTAAGGAAGTCCTTTATTTTTCGTTTATTGATCTATGCTTAGGTTTTTGAAAGGAGGATATTATTCTATGTCTAATGGACAAAGAGATGAATGGGGCAGTAGAATGATTGTTATTATTGCCGCCATTTCCATGGCTGTAGGAACCGGAAACATCTGGAGGTTTCCGAGGGTTGCAGCCCAATGGGGCGGAGGTTCATTCCTGATTGCCCTTACTATTGCTCTGATATTATGGGCTATTCCATTGCTCATGTCAGAGTTTTTAATGGGCCAAAGGTCCCAGCTAGGTAATATTGGCGCTTTTCGTGATTTTATGGGTAAAAAGTTTGCCTGGGTCGGTGCCTGGATGGCCCTGGTTTGCATCGGGATCACCTTTTATTACGCGGTTGTAACCGGCTGGTCCATCCGCTATTTCGTGTATGCCCTGGGTGGAGCGATTGAACCGGGTATTGAAGGACAGGTCTACTGGGACGCTTTTATCGGAAACCCTGTGGAAACAATTGGCTTCCATTTTATTGCAGTCCTAATTGTCTTTTTAGTAGTATACAGGGGTATTAAAGGTGGTCTGGAATCTATTCTCAGGGTCCTACTACCCTCCCTGTTTGTCATCTTAATTATCCTGGCAATCCGGGCGGTTATGCTTCCCGGCTCTGTGGAGGGGTTGCGCTACCTCTTCGTTCCGGATTGGGGATTGCTGGCCAGTGGAAGGGTCTGGCTGGAAGCCTTCACTCAAGCAGCCTGGTCTACCGGCGCCGGATGGGGGCTTCTCCTGGTTTATGCCGCTTATGCCAAAGCTAAAGAAGACGTGGGCGTTAACTGTACCATCATTGGCTTTGCCGACGTTTTGGCCGGCTTTGTTGCAGCAATCGCCGTCCTCTGCACGGTTTATGCCCTTTCCCCCAGTATCGAACTGGCTGAAGAAGCGCTGGCTGCTGGAAATGTAGGGCTCACCTTTATCTATGTAGTTGAACTGCTGGCTGTAATGCCCGGATCAACTGTTATAGCTCCCCTGTTCTTCCTGGCCTTATCGCTGGCTGCTATCTCGTCTTTAATAGCTATGATCGAGCTTATCACCACCAACGTTATGAATTTTGGTATCAGCCGTCAAAAAGCAGCTATTACAGCCGGTATCGCCACTTTCTTGTTTGGCGTACCCTCTGCCTTAAGCATCGACTTCCTGGATAATCAGGACTGGGTCTGGGGCGTCGGACTCCTGATCAGTGGTTTATTAACCGCCGTAGCAATGATGAAGTACGGCGTAGACAAAGCTCGCGCTCAAATCAACGAAACCAGCGACCTGCACATCGGTGGCTGGTGGACTTTCTTGATCAGGATCATCCCGCTGATGTTCGTTGTTATTTTCGGCTGGTGGGTAATGCAGTCCATAGAATGGTACCCGGACACATGGGGGCATCCGTTTGAAGTATTCAGCACCGGCACCATGGTCTTCCAGTGGGTAATCCTGTTCATTGTCTGTTACGCCCTTAACAACTTCTTTGCCAAGAACGTTGTTGCCGGTCCGATGACCAAGAAAGAAGACCGCGAGTAATTAGCTTAGCTTGAAGATGATTCCATTCACAGTATGGGCCAGACCCGTTCTGTGAATGGGACTCCTTAAATTTAAAAAGGAGGAATATAAATGGACGCTGAAATTATTATCTGGATGATCATTTTCATGGGCGGCTATATAGGTATTCTCCTATACTTTGTCAGGATAGCCATGAAAGCTGATAACGGTTAGTCAACTAACCAAAGATTACTAAAACAAAAAAATAGTTTGCTAGGGCGGCAGCTTTTAAAGCTGCCGCCTCTTTCTATTATCTATCCTTGTATTTTTGAATCTGTCCTCCACACAGAGCCCTGTATCCAATTATACTGCTTTTGCACTTAATTATTTCCCGCAAGTTTCATTAACTCTTGCATTCTTCATAATATTGGTTATAATATATAATCATATCCCCGAGACAGCTGTATCATTGGCAGCAACTCTTTCTTGCCTGTAGTGTAGACTGTGCAATTATTGGCACGTGAATTGCAATATAATTATTTGGATTTTGATTTCTGATATTTCAATATTTCGTAAAGGAGGAAGCGCTTATAGGGTCTAGGTAGTTTCGGCAGTAAATCTTTAGCAATAGTTCCTGATTTCTTTTATTTTTCATCATTTTAACTGTTGAGAGGAGTAAACAAACTATGTCTAACGGACAAGAACGATGGAGCGGCAGGATGATCATGATCATCGCCATGATTTCCATGGCTGTCGGAACCGGAAACATATGGCGGTTTCCCAGGATAGCAGCCAGCCAGGGTGGAGGCGCCTTTCTGATTGCCCTGACCATAGCCCTGGTCTTATGGGCTATTCCCCTTCTCATGGCCGAGTTTTTAATGGGTTACCGCTCCAGGTTAGGAAATGTTGGCGCTTTTCGTGATTTTATGGGCAAAAAGTATACCTG
Organism: Syntrophomonadaceae bacterium; assembly: GCA_003553895.1. Lineage (GTDB taxonomy): Bacteria > Bacillota > Dethiobacteria > DTU022 > DTU022 > B1SED10-74M. Next base: position 2,570 of record PWFM01000061.1, read on the forward strand.
GGTCGGGGCCTGGATGGCCCTGGTCTGCATTGGCATCCCCTTCTATTATGCGGTGGTCTGCGGCTGGACCATCCGTTATTTTGTTTATTCAGTAACCGGTAGTATAGCAGCTGGTGTTGATGGCCAGGCTTTCTGGGATACCTTCATGGCCAGCCCGATTGAAACCGTGGGGTTTCATTTTATAGCCGTCCTAATAGTATTTTTAGTTGTTTACCGGGGGATCAAAGGTGGGCTGGAAAGTGTACTAAAAGTTATGTTGCCTTCCCTGTTTGTGGTCCTGGGCATCCTTGCTATCCGCGCAGCAACCCTGCCCGGAGCGGCAGAAGGCCTGCGCTTCTTGTTCGTGCCGGACTGGTCCCTGCTGGGAACCGGTGAAATCTGGCTGCAGGCCTTTACCCAGGCCGCCTGGTCTACAGGCGCCGGCTGGGGTCTGCTCCTGGTTTACGCGGTTTATGCCCGTGAAAAAGAAGACATCGCCGTCAACAGCTTTATCATCGGTTTCGCAGACGTTTTTGTCGGTTTTGTCGCCGGGATCGCCGTGCTGAGCACCATTTTTGCCATCGCTCCCACTTACGAAGCCGCAGTTGCCATCACCGGTGAGGGTAACGTGGGTATTACCTTTATCGCCATGGTCAACCTCCTGGCGGATATGCCTGGCTCCTGGGCGGTTTCTTCCCTGTTTTTCCTGGCGCTATCCCTGGCCGGAATATCTTCCCTGATCGCCATGATCGAACTGATTACCACCAACCTGGGCAACTTCGGGATCGATCGAAAAAAAGCTGCTCTTTACGGTGGGATCGCCACCTTCCTGTTCGGGATTCCTTCTGCACTCAGCTTCAACTTCCTGGACAACCAGGACTGGGTCTGGGGCGTCGGCCTTCTGATCAGCGGACTGCTTACCGCAGTGGCTATGATGGTTTACGGGGTGGATAAGGCCCGGGCTCAGCTGAACGAGTTCAGCGACATGCATGTCGGCACCTGGTGGACCCTTTTCATCCGCCTGATCCCGTTAATGTTCCTCGGCATTTTCGGCTGGTGGGTATGGCAGGCCATTGGCTGGTACCCCGATACCTGGTGGCATCCATTTGAACTGTACAACGTGGGAACCATGGTCTTCCAGTGGGGTATTCTGTTGATCGTTTGCCTGGCTCTGAACAACTGGTTTAATAAGAACGTGGTTGCGGGACCAATGACGAAAAAGGACGACAAGGAAATTGCTTAAGTGTGCCGGCAATCAATTAGGCTTATAGAGCCTCAAGGAGGATAAATGATGGATGCACAAATTGCATTATGGATGATTATTTTTGTGGGTGGTTACATCGCTATCCTGGGCTATTTCGTACGGGTGGCCATGAAATCAGATAATAAAGGTTAGCCAGCAGCAGGTCTGAAGTAAAAGGTTATGCCGGAGGGGTATATCTCTATCCGGCATAATTTATTTCTGAGCAAGACAAAGTTTACCGGCCCTGGTTTTGATGGTATGATGTACCAAAGTTAGATTAACAGGGTGAAATTATGGATTTTGGTATCTTGAAAAGCGAAGCGGTTAAAAATATTCTTAACGCTATCCACGAAGGGGTATGTATCGTCGATAAAGAAGGAATTGTTGTCCACTGGAGTAAAAAATCAGAAACCCTGTTCGACGTTAAGGCTGAAAATATAATCGACAAACCACTACAGGACTTTTTCCCAACCGCACTACTGCTAAATGTAATAAGAAACAAGAAAGAAGCCAACAATATTTACCTGAGCCCCAGGAAAGGGACTTACGTCGTGGTCAGCGCCAGGCCCCTATATTTTGACGGCAAATTTGTAGGAGCTATCTCCACCGACAAGGATATAACTGAAATGACCAACCTTTCCTTTGAGCTGGAGGAAACCAGGGAACGCTTGAACCAACTTCGGGAAGAGGTTAGCAAGTTAAGTGAAGAAAGATATTCATTTGGGCAGATCCTGGGGCGGAGCGAGGTTATCAAGTTTAAAGTCGACCGGGCCATGCAAGTGGCCAAAACTAAAACCGGGATCTTGATCACCGGGGAAAGCGGCACCGGTAAGGAAATATTCGCCCGGGCCATCCACCAGCACAGCGGCAGGAAAGGTAACTTTGTAGCTATCAACTGCAGCGCTATCCCGGAAAACCTGTTTGAAAGCGAAATGTTTGGTTACGTAGGCGGGGCTTTTACCGGGGCCCTCAAAAAAGGCAAGGCGGGGCAGTTTGAAAACGCCCACCAGGGGACTCTGTTTCTCGATGAAATAAGCGATATGCCTATGCACATGCAGGCCAAGCTGCTGCGTGTGCTCCAGGAAAACAAGATCCTGCGCATCGGAGCAGATACCCCCAGGGATATTGATGTAAGGATCATATCTGCTTCCAACAAAAACCTGCGCAAAATGGTGGAAATCGGCACCTTCAGAGAAGACCTTTATTACAGGCTTAACGTGGTCAGGATTGACCTGCCTCCCCTGCGGGAAAGAAAAGAGGATATACCTATCCTGGTTGATGCTTTCATCAAGAATTTCTGCCGGCAAAACAATGTTGACGAGCCCAAACTCATGCCTGAAGTATTTAATATCCTGACCAGTTATAACTGGGAAGGCAACATCAGGGAGTTAAAGAATACTGCCGAACACCTGGTAGTCTTCTCCAGGAACGGGAAAATCGGTTTGGAAAGTGTCCCCGAGCAAATCGTTGAACGATCCCTGTCCAGGGCAAAGGAAAGCGAGAGCAGCTTCGACCTGGAGTCCTGTGTAACCAAGACAGAAATGGAAGTAATCCGCAAAGTAATGGAAATGGTGGAAGGAAACAAGAGCCGGGCCGCAAAAATCCTTAATATCCCCAGAAGCACCCTCTACTACAAATTAAATTACTACCAGATGGATGACTTACTTTAAGCCTCATACCAAACCCCTGCGATGCGTTTCTAATTTACTCATTATTGAGGTGAATTCTGGTTAGCTCATCTTTTAGATAATTGAAGGCCTCATCCACTGTATCGCAAAACCGGACCAGGTCCAGGTCTTCCCTGCTGATAGCCCCGTACTTAACCAGGGCTTCAAGATTGATGACCTGATCCCAGTATTCTTTACCGTATATAACGATGGGCATCTCTTTTTTTACTTTCTCGGTCTGGATCAAGGTCAGGGTCTCAAAAAGTTCATCCAGGGTTCCGTAGCCACCCGGGAAAATGACCAGGGCCTTGGCCAGGTAGACAAACCAGTATTTCCGCATGAAAAAGTAATGGAATTCGAAGTTCAGTTCGGGAGAGATGTAGGGGTTGGAAAACTGCTCCATGGGCAGGCTAATATTTAAACCGATCGACATACCGTTCGCCTCAAGGGCCCCCTTGTTGGCCGCTTCCATCATTCCGGGCCCCCCACCGGACGTAACTACAAAACGGTGAGTGGAATTAAGAGACTTCGACCACTCGGTCATGCGCCGGGCTAATTCTTCGGCATCATTGTAATAGCGGGCTAAAAAAACCTGGTTTTGAGCATATTCAAGCTCATCCAGCAGGGACTGCTCGAGAGGCTCTTGACTGGAAGCATCAATCCTCTCCTGAACTTCTTGTAGTTTTTTTTCCGCTTCCTGCGGATTCAAGGTGCGTGCAGATCCAAAAAAAACAACGGTGTCGTAAATATTATACTTCTTGAAACGGTGCATTGGTTCAAGAAATTCGGCCAGGATCCTTATTGTCCGCGCATCCGGGCTGTTTATGAATTCCATATTCCTATAAGCCTTTTCAGGTTTGGACAATCCTTCTTTTTCTAGTTTATGGTCCATTTTCCCTCTCCGTATTTTTATTTTTTAATCAGCTTAAAAGATTATAACAATTGCCTCTTACTGCTGTCAAAAAAAGAATTTATATCCAGGCATTATAGCTTACTCTGAGTCTGGGTTGCAGGAAAGCGGGACCTGGTACATGTTTAGAAGCTTTCTCTACCAACCCTGCATTGGAGGTTAGACAACCATTAGGACACAGTTTATACTCCTCCAACCGGACACTAATATTTAAGGGATCCGGTGGTTATTCCCGGATCCCTTATTTCTGTTGATTCTGGCTTTTAATCAATCCGGCAACGCCGAACCAAACTGGTTTAAAGGTGCCTGGCAAGACAACACATTCAGAGCCACATTTTATTTATTCTTAAAGTTATCGATCCACTCTGAAAGCTCCCTGGCCGCCAGGTCTCTTCCACCCAAACCAAAAGCAATAACTCCGGTCAAGGCCACAGCACCCAGAAGCACACCAAAGGCAATAATTATGATTTCATCGGCTACTCCGAGCTGCTGCAGGGCGATAGAACCGGCCAGGATTAAAATGGAAACCCGGGCCAGTTTGGCCAGAAAGTCGGCATGCGGCCCACCGCTGGTTTTTACCACTTCCCTGGCCAGCCCCCCGAGATAAAGGCCGATACCGAAGATAACCACGGATACAACAACCCTGCCAAGCAGGATCGTAAGCTGGGCAATCAGGTCGGCCAGGACGATGAACCCAAGCAATCCAGCTGCCTCTATAGAGGCAAAGAGCATAATCGCCACCAGGACAACATATCCGGCTATTTCAGAAGGAGTCCTGATCCCTTCAGCTTCCGGCCTGGCAATACCAAGGCGGGTTAGGAATTGATCAAATCCTGCTGCAGATAACAGCCTGGTAATCAGGGCTGCCACCACTCTGCCTACCAGCAGAGCTACAGCCAGGACCAGTGCAGCCGCAAATATTGCGGGCAGGGACTGCAGGATCATCTCCAGCATGTTGCTGGCCGGCCTGGTTATAGCTTCCAGGGCCAGAGCATTGAGGGCCCCGATAATGGCAAATATGATCACAACTACATAAACTACCAGCCCCAGGATCTGCGAAGGTTTCCTGGCACCGAAATAGGAAGAAATATCATCCCTTTCAGTAAGACGATCCAGACCTATAGCCGATAACAGATTAACAGTGATTCTTTGCAGAATGCGGGCTCCAAACCAACCCAGGAGAATGATCAAGCCTGCCCCAAGGATATTGGGAAGGTAGGACAGGATAACCTCGAACATTCCCTGGACCGGCACAAGCAACCCTTCTAAGGTCAGGGTGCTCAGGATTGCCGGGACAAAAAGCAGGAATGTGACCCAGTAAACGACGGTGCTCAAAGACTGGGCCAGTGAAGTTTTCCTTTCTTCTTCGACTTCCTCACCACTCAAATCAGTCATCCGCTGATCAATTTTTGTCGCTTCCAGGATTCGCTGAACCAGGATCCTTAACACGGTCGCAACCAGCCATGCAATCAGCAGAAGCAAAGCCGCGCCGAATATGCGGGGGGCATATTCAAATATCCGGGTCAAGAATGCAGTTAATGGCTCCGCAATAAAGGTAAGATCAAGATATTGGAAAAATGCAACCAGGACAAAAAACATGACCAGGTAAAAGACTATCCGACCGCTCCATTTATTTACTTCGCTGCCGGTGGCTTCTTCATCTCCCTTGATCCACCTGGCCAGCTTTGCGCCAGCCTGGGTTTTGCGAAATGCGCCCCTGACAACCGAAGCCAGGATCAGGGCAACAAGCCAACCTACAATCAGGATCGCTATTGCGCCAATAAAATGAGGGAATTGGACAGTAAACCACTCTGCCAGGTATTCAACAAAACCATTTCCAGTCATGATTCTTTCTCCTCCTTTCTAATTATATCGAGCCTATGCTTTTATATCCTCCTCTTTTCTAAGTATAACATAGGACTTCATTAGTCCGCAACAGGTCCATCTTTGTTTATTGTTCTACACTCTTGCTTTTACACAAACCTTAAACTTTAAAACCCGGCCCGCATTGATTTTCCAAATAAAATGAAAGTAGCTGCAAATTATGTTAAAATTGAAGCAACCAAGTAATCCATGGAGGTTTGAACCATGAGACCAACAAGGATTGTTGTAGCCCTGGGAGGCAACGCCCTCCTGCAGAGAGGGGCTCCCGCTACGGCTGAAAACCAGCTGGAACGGATTTACCAGACAGTGGAATACATTGCCGAAATGAGCTGCCGGGATAATGAGCTGGCGATTGTCCATGGCAACGGGCCCCAGGTTGGCAATATTGTTTTAGCCAGTGAAACTGCTGCGGATGTCGTGCCGGCCATGCCCTTTGACGTCTGTGGAGCCATGAGCCAGGGGTATATCGGTTACCATATCCAGCAGGCTTTGCGATACGCCCTGGACAAGAAGTGCCGATATGTGCCTGTAGTTAGCATTATCACCCAGGTGGTTGTCGATAAAAAAGACCCCGCCTTTAACAACCCGACCAAACCAATCGGCCCCTATTATTCAGAAGAAGAAGCAGAAATAATAGGCAGGGAAAAGGGTTATACCATGGCCGATGACGCCGGACGAGGCTGGAGAAGGGTTGTAGCCTCTCCTATGCCCCAAAGGATCGTTGAGTTTTCTTGCTTAAAAGAACTCTGGGATACGACCATAGTTATTACTGCCGGCGGTGGAGGCATTCCGGTAACCGAGGCTGAGGACGGTTCTTTGCACGGCATTGCCGCCGTTATAGACAAGGACCTGGCTGCAGCCAGGCTGGCCAACGATATCGAGGCCGATGTCTTGATGATCCTTACAGAGGTAGACCGGGTGGCCCTCAACTTTAACACACCCGAACAGCAGGATCTGGATCACTTGACCGTGGCGGAGGCAGAAAAATTCATGGCAGAGGGACATTTTGCTCCCGGCAGCATGCTTCCCAAGATCCAGGCGGCAACCATGTATGTCAAGGAAAACCCCGGCAAAAAGGCAATTATCACCTCACTGTTTAAATCGATCGAGGCCCTGGATGGAAAAACCGGGACCCTCATAACCGACTAACTGGCTGCATAAGCGGACCGGCTGCGCATACCCCTGCCTTCAGCTGATGGTTCCCTCCTTCAGGCCCACAGCTGATTTTCCCAACCAGGTTAACGCCCATGCCGGACGCAACATGTTTAAAGGGACAGCACATTCAGACTGTCCCTTCTATCGTTCAATTGTAACTACCAGGGCTTGGCCCGCTAAGCTTAATGGGAAGATTCGAACCTCCCCATGGCTTTGCCTGTTATTCACAAGGGGCAACAGGCTGCGTAGCCACCTTCAATTTCCAGGAGCTGTCGTTAAACGGTTTTTAAAGCTGCCGCCGGGTTCCTTTGTTTTAGAGCTTCAAACCCAGACCGCCGCGGCGCTGGTTTATTGCAGCCACCAGTTTATCCGCCGCAGCTTCAGGATCCAGTTCGACCATAAAATATCCGCCGGTCAGGTCGTTGATCTTGGACGTAAGCACTTCTGTAACCTGGGGGCTGCCTAAAACAGGGAGCATGACCCCGACATGGGTAGGCAGTCCGGCCGCAACAGCATAAGTACCGATGGAAACAGCCTTTTCAGAAACCGCTTCGGCTGCCGAGGCCACGACGGGCAGCTTGTCCGTATCCACACCCAGTTTATCGGCCACGGCTACAGCCACGGCTACAGCCCGGGAATTGTCAACGCAGGAGCCCATATGCAGAACAGGCGGCAGGGGCCCGCCTAAGTCGTTGGCTTCACCTACGGCACTGAGGACTGCTTTCAGGCCGTCTCCGCACAACTGGGGAACATTGGCCGGGTCCATGAACCCATGCCGGGCCAGCGCGCCGGCTCCACATCCGGTTGTAATAACCAGGACATTCTCTTGCAGCATCCTGCGGGCAATGGTGGTAAAACCGCTGTCCTGGGGGACTTTAACATTGTTACAACCGGCCAGGAGGCAGACGCCGCGGATATTGCCTTCGGCAATGTTATCGACCAGCGGCTTCAGCGGGTCATCTGCATTTACTTTGGCCAGGGCCCCGACAATTGCTTCGGTCGAGAAACCGGCTACTACTTTGCTTTTATGCTCCGGTATGTCGACAGGGCGGCCCTGGCGCTGTTTAAAACCTTCTATGGCCATCCGCACTGCTTCTCGGGCATTTTCTACTGCGGTTTCTTCACTGAAAGGCAGATGTTCGGCCCCCGGGATCCTGGCCAGTTCCATGGTAGTGATCAGCTTTGTGCCCATGCATTCCGCCACCCCAGCCATGGAAGGCATAATGCACTGGTAATCGACCACCATGGCATCAACCGCACCGGTAACGAGGGCCATCTCCTGGCTGACAGAATGGGTGCAGGACGGAATACCATGCCGCATCAGCACCTCGTTGCCGGTACAGCAGATTCCGGACAGCTTAATCCCGGATGCTCCCGCCTGGCGGGCTTCTTCTTCCATTTCCCGGGCCACACCTACAATAACATTGGACAGGACCGGATTATGGCCATGCAGGACCAGGTTTACCGCCTCCGGTTCAAGCACGCCCAGGTTGGCCTCGCTCACCACCGGCATAGGCGTTCCGAACAAAATATCTGACAGGTCGGTGCCCATGTAGCATCCGGCCAGGTCGGCTACCCCGCAGCGCAGGCCGCTTAGCAGTAAATTTACCGGATCGGCATCAACGCCGTAGAGGGTGCGATGCATGATCTCAGATATTTCATGATCGATGCCCCTGGGCACGGCTCCCAAATCGGAAAGCACTTTCACGCGCCCTTCGGTAACTGTTGTAGCCGCCCAGAGCACCGGCGTATCTTTTTCATGAAAATCAGCCAGGGCCGCCTCTGCTACTTCTAAGGCCAAAGCCCGGTCATCTTTTCCTTCTAACTCGATCCCGAGCCGGGCCGCCACACTGCGCAGTTTTTCACTATCTTTAATGCTGTAGTCGCCGGCTTCGCCCCTGGCCATCTTTTTCATAGTATGGGCCAGGTGCTTGGCGTGGCCTGAATGAGCCGCCGTCCCGGCGGCAATCGCCCGGTCAATACCGCGGGCTACCATGGTATCGGCAGTTGCCCCGCAGATGCCGCGCTGCGGCTCGCCTCCGAAAGGATCAATGCGGCACGGCCCCTGCAGGCAGTGCCGGCAGCACAGGCCCAGGTCGCCAAAACCGCACTGCGGCGACTGCTGCTCGTAACGATCCCAGACTGTTTCGATCTTTTCAGAGCCCGCCTTTTTAATCATCTCCTGTACGGCAGGGTCGGTGCTTTTGCGGGAAAGATACTCTTTATCCATGATCAGAACCAAACCTCCTTGTTCTCATTTGGTATCATGCTATTTATAGCCCTGCCTTGCTTTAATCCAGGACCGGTCCTGTTTTTCCCGGGGCAGGCGGGCTATGCTTTCTGTAACCCGGCGCCTCCGGCAGCGGGGGCAGAGCATTTCCTCATCAGCATTTATTTCCGGGTCCGAGCCGGTGCCCTCAGGTTCGCGCTCGCCCGTCTTGAAAGAAGGCCTCATCGATCCAGGGGGCAACCCTGTTTCCTGTATTTTCTCTTCCAGGCTGGCCGAATTTTCTATAGTCGTAACCGGGGCCTCACAGCTGTCACAGAAGTACAGGGGCAAATCACTTTTCCAGGGGGCAATAAAGCGGCGCCCCTCTTCTTCGGTAACCTTTACCGCCCCGGTGGGGCAAACGTAGGCGCAGGCAGTGCAGCCAATGCAATCATCGGGCTGCTGTTTGAAGGGGGGAAGGACCTGGCGATCCACACCGCGAAAGGTAAAACTAATTGCTTCTTTGCCGATCGCCTCCCGGCATACCCTGACACAACGGCCGCACAGGATGCATTCTTTCTCGTAATCACCCAGGACAGGCAGGGCAGTGCTGTCAACCCACCAGCTGTAAGCAAGATCCTGCAGGCATTTTACCCCCGGACAGCGGGCCAGTAAGAGACTCAAATTCATTTTCCGGGCCTGCAAAACGGCGGGTGATTCCGTGTATACTACCAACCCGTCTTTTTCTACCGGGTGAGTACAGGAAGAAACCACTTCCCCTTTTTCGCCTCCACCCAGCTCCACCAGGCACAGGCGGCAGGAACCGATCGGTTCCAGGGCTTCATGATAGCACAGGGTGGGTATTTCAAAACCATTTCTACGGGCCGCCTCCAAAACGGTGGTCCCCTTCGGGACTTCAAAATCCAATCCGTCTATTGTAATCCTTACCATGATCTGATCCCCCTACCCCACCAGGATAGCCGAAAAACGGCAGACATCCCGGCAGGCTCCACATTTGGTACACAGCTGATCATCCAGTTCGGGAACCTCATCTTCCACCCCGGTAAGCGCCCCGGCCAGGCAGGCTTCAAGGCAGCGCCCGCAGGCGGTGCAGGCTTCCGCATCGATGGTGTAGCTGATTAAGGGCCGGCAAACCCCGGCCGGACAGCGCCACTGCTCAAAATGGCTCCTGTATTCATCCTCAAAATAGCGCAAAGTAGTCAATACCGGGTTGGGAGCCAGTTTGCCCAGTGCGCAGAGGCTGCTGCTCTGCATGGTTGCAGCCAGCTCAAAAAGCATATTGAGGCCCCCTTCCAGGGCAGTGCCGTGCACAAATTTATCGAGCAAGGCCAGCATTTGCCTGCCTCCCTCCCGGCAGGGAGTGCACTTGCCGCATGATTCATCCACGGTAAAAGATAAAAAATAGCGGGCTACATCAACCATGCAGGTGCTTTCATCCATAACAATCATGCCGCCTGAGCCCATGATCGAACCGGCTTCGCTCAACCTTTCATAATCAAGAGGCAGATCGAGCATTTCCGCCGGCAGGCAACCGCCGGCCGGGCCGCCGGTTTGCACCGCTTTAAACTTGCGGCCGCCCGGGATTCCCCCACCGACATCAAAAATTAGTTCACGCAGGCTCATACCCATGGGCACCTCCACCAGGCCGGTATTGTTTACCCTGCCGGTCAGTGAAAAAATCATCGTCCCTTTGCTTGTATCCGTACCGGTGGATGCATGCCAGGCACCACCTTTCTTGATAATGTCAGGTACGGCAGCCAGGGTTTTGACATTATTAATCAGGGTCGGGAAACCCCACAGGCCGATGGAGGTTGGATAAGGAGGCCGGGGACGCGGATTGGGCTCGCCGGTAAGGCCCTCAATGGAGCTGAGCAAAGCTGTTTCCTCACCGCAAACAAAAGCCCCGCCGCCCCTGCTGATCCGGACCCGGAATGATAAATCGCTGCCGAGGATATTATCTCCGAGCAAGCCCCATTCGTAAGCCTGCTCCAGGGCGGTAGCAACCTGCTTTAAGGCCAGGGGATACTCGGCGCGGACATAGATATATCCTTCGTAAGCGCCAACAGCATAGGCGGCGATAATCATGCCCTCCAGAACCAGGTGCGGATTGCCTTCCAGGATACTGCGGTCCTGGAAACAGCCTGGATCGCCCTCATCAGCGTTGCAGACGACATACCTGATCTCACCTTCAACCCGGCGGCATAAATCCCATTTCGAGCCGGTCGGGTAACCGCCGCCCCCTCTTCCCCTGAGACCGGAAATCTCGATTTCTTTAATCACATCCTCCGGCGGCATAGAACCACCGAGGACCTGGGCCAGGCCGCCGTAACCACCAGCAGTCAGGTAATCTTCGATCCGGCCCGGGTCAATCCTGCCATTGTAACCCATCAGCATCCGGGATTGATGGGCATAAAAAGGAACATCGTTTTCAGAACGGAACTTTTCTCCCGTGACGGGGTCCTTGTAAAGCAGGTGCTCCACCACCCCGTCATTCAGCACAGAAGTTTCCAGGATCTCTTCTGCATCTTCAGGTTTAACCCGGCAGTAAAGGAGGCCCCCGGGGCCGGATTCTCCCCCGGCAGGGCGGGCATTGCTGTCATTTAAGCTCGTGCTATGTTCAGGCCTGCTGCCTGCCTCTTCCACCACAACCAGGGGACCCTGCTCGCAAAAACCGTGACAGCCGGTAATCCTGGTTCTAACCCTTACAGCAAGGCCTTTTTCTGTTATAAGCCTCTCGAATTCAGCAGCTACATCCCTGGCTCCGGAAGCGCTGCATCCGGTTCCGCAGCATACTGCCACAGCAGCTGTTTTCTCTTTATCAGCAGCTATAATTTCACGGCGTCTAGCTTCCAATTCTTTTAAACTGTTAAGCCTGCTCATAGTATTCCTCCAGTAAGCGTTCTGCTTTCAGGGGATCGAGCCGGCCGTAATAGCGGCCGTCAATAACTACCAGGGGGCCCAGGGCGCAGGCTCCCACACAATTGACCCGGTTAATGGTAAACTTTCTATCGCTGGTAGTTTCTCCGGAACCGATGCCGAGCCTTTCGCTGAGCCGATCAAAAATTCTTTCCCCACCACGAACATGGCAGGCCGTTCCGAGACAGATATGAACCTCATGATCGCCGCGGGGTTCCAGGTTAAAGCTGCGGTAAAACGCAGCCATGCTGTAGAGCCGGCTTAACGGTACCGCCAGTTTCTGAGCGATCATTTCCAGGGCTTCCCGGGACAAATAACGCTGAGTGCTGTTCACTTCATGCAGGATGGCAACCAGGTCAACCCTGCCTTCTGCATGGCTGTGTCTGTCAATAATCTGTTCCACTTGTTCTTTCATGGCTTACCAGGCCGGCTGCGGGCTATTCTTCCCGCAGAAACTCGACCAAAAATTCCCTCCTCTTAGAGCGGGCTGCTTCCTCTACTGTGGCCAACTCCAGCGCCCCGGTGGGGCACCCTTCCACGCAGGCCGGTTCCTCGTTTCGGCCCGCCCTTTCCAGGCACAGGTCGCATTTAATCACGGCCTTATCATCGAACCCAAGGGTTATTACACCAAAGGGGCAGGCAAGGACACACCACTTACAGCCTATACATTTGGGTTGATCAACCAGGACAACTTCTCCCTGGTCCTGCTTATACAGGGCGCTGGTGGGGCACACGCGGACGCAGGGCGCATCCTCACAGTGACGGCACTGCAGGGGCAGGTTGGTCCGCCCGTAACATTCAACTTCAACCCTTTTCTGGGGCCGCGGTGATTCAGATACAGCCTGGTAGAGGTTCTTACTGAGGGAATGTTCTACAGCGCAGGCCAGTTCACAGCTGTGACAACCCACGCACCTGGGGATATTAACAACTATAGTCCCTTTCACGATTCACACTCCTCTGATCCTGTAATCTGCCAAACCAGTAAATACAGTTCCCTGCTACTATCAATACCGGTAAATATGCCAAAAACACCCCCTACCCTTCTAAATCCGGTACAGCGAGGCAAGAACCTTCCCGGCAGCTGAGTGTGCTGCAGGTATCCAGGTAATGAGATCAAGCTAAGGAATCGTGTTATATCAGGCACTCCGAGTCATACTGTTGAAAACAGATTATCTATCAAAATCATTCATATAGCCGGTAGATATTCATAAAAAAGAAGCCTGGCAGCACGGTGATCGTGAAGGAAACAATCTGGTTGTGAACTCTGACGATAAAATCTAAACATTTGAGCTTATTTGAACTTAGTATAAGTATAGCAATATTCCGCTATCAGTGTCAACGAAGCGCGACCAATCATTTAAAATCTTACTCAAGGGGATTCGGCTATATCACGACGAAATCTTACCAAGGGGATGTGAAATGACTATGTCAGTAAAAAGTCGTTATGAGTACTTAAATACCATGCGACAGCGCTAAAAAAGCTGAACCGCTGCCATTACCATAGCTGAACCGCCACCATACCAAAATACAGGACGGCGGAACAGGTAAAAAAGATTGGCGGTGCTGAAAACTGAGATCTGAGCAGGCATCTTTACCGCCACCAAACCTGGTAGGTTCCGTTTTCCATACGGCGGGTAAAGTACTTCTGGGCTGCCGCCTTGTAGAAGATCCTGGTAAAAGGCAGCAGCAGGGAAAAGCCAACCAGATCTGTTATTAAACCAGGAGTCAAGAGCAGGGCGCCGCCAACCAGGATGCAGGCTCCATCAAAAATGGGCTCTCCGGGCATAATGCCTGCTTCCATGTCCATCTGCATTTTCTTTAATACGGCCAGGCCCTGGTACCTGGCTAAAAAGACACCCACAAACCCGGTTGAAGCGATCAGCAGGATAGTGGGCAAAGAACCGATGATACCGCCAACCTCAATCAAGACCCATATTTCCACCAGAGGAACTAAAGTAAACAATAACAGTAATTTAACCATGCTTCACCCTATGCTTAAAAAGTATTTCAACTCTATTTTAACATTAGTTGAGTTTGTTTTTTATCTTTAACGGCCCGGATTGTGCCCCGGCCCTATTCTGATTTCCTTTCCACGTAATGGATGCATTCGTCCTGGTGGTTCATATGGCGGTAAAACTCCTGGAAATCAATCCGGTAATTAAAATCATCCTGTTCCTTGTCCCTCTGCTCCTTGATATCTACATTCCTTACTATAAGCAGCTCTTCATTGATATTGGAGGCCTGCAGGAGCGTCATCCCTGAGGGAGCCCAGATGCCGCTTCCGCCCCAATAATACTCGCCGCTCTTCTGGTGCAACCCTACCCAGTTGCTTCCCAGGCTCCAGACCTGGTTATAGGCTGCCTTAGAACCGTTCATCAGGTTCCACAAAAAGCCTTAATAGTGGTCGGTCCGGGTATTCATCTTGGAATATTCCCTGACCGCCTCAGAGTGCCAGGCGGCCATGGTAATAATGGCGTCCACACAGTCGACAAACGCATACTGCCGGGCCAGCTCTACAAAACAAAGGTCGTAACAGATCATAAAACCGAAGCGCCCCCACTTGGTGTCTATGCTCAACCTTTTGTCGGTGCCCTGCCGGAAATAATCTCTTTCTACGGGAGTCAAAAAGACCTTGGCATATATATATTCTTCCTCAGCGTAATCGATTTCCGGGTTGAGGATAAATGTAGAATTATACAGGTTGCCGTCTCTTAAGCGGGCATTGCCATAACAGATATATTCCAGACTGTCCTTGCCGTCAGTAAGACTGTCCCTGACATTTTTCAACCATGGCTTGATGTGGCTGTTTTCACCTTCCATCAGCAAATTCCTGACTTCAGCCTTGTCGTCGTTGCTCCATACGAAACCTGTAACTGAGAGTTCCGGGAAGATAAGGATATTAACTTTACGCTCATGGGCCAGATTGATTATCTGCTCCATTTTGTCCAGATTTTGCTTAACATCCGGGGCACCGTAAATATTAGCCACCATTATTGTAGGCATGGCTTCATCCTCTGAAAAATGCCTCTCAACAATCCTGAATTCCATCTGTTATTCTCCCCCTTGTTAAGGCAAGTTATATGATTGCAAAACACTCAGCTTTTCATTTCTATTATATGCTAATTCCAACTACAAATTAAGAAGCTATTTGCAAGTCAAAGCCGGTTGGAGCCGGGTTTTAGTAATTCATTGCCGCTTATGAAGGCAGATTAAGGTAGTAAGTCGCTTATTAGAACATGGCTCTCTAAGCCTTGATCATAAATAATTCCTAGAGCAGGCCGAAATATTTTAAAGCCAGCCTGACATGCATTTCAGCGCCGGTTAAAAGAACGTCTTCATCAATATTAAAACAGGGATGGTGGTGCGAGTAATCAGTTTTCTTGTCTTTGCTGCCTGCTCCAAGAAAGTAGAAAACAGAGGGCACAAGGTTTGAAAACTCTGAAAAATCTTCGCCACCCATAGTTCGGAACCCGGCTGTAACGGTATGCTTATTCTCCGGGAACGACAGGGCTGCTTCACGGGCTAAGGCGGCCATTTCCTGATCATTGGACACCATTTCGTTGCCCACCTTGAATTTAAGCTCGCAGTCAGCCCGGTGTGCGCTGCATACTTCCGCAATCACCCGGGAAAAGCTATCCCTTATGCTCGAACCAGCGGTGGAAAGAAATCTGATTGAACCCTGCATTTCGGCTTTTTCAGGAACAATGGTAGTATTAAAACCAGCTTTGAAACCGGTAAAAACTATGGAGAGAGGCTGAAGGGGTTCAAACTCCCGGGTTTGCATGGCTTGAACAGCCTGGATAACCGCCGATCCAGTCATGATAGGATCAATTGCTTTATTGATTTGCCCGGCATGCCCGCCGAGGCCTTTTATGGTTAGATAAAAATAGTGACTTGCCGCCATTACCGGGCCTGCGCAAATATCGACAGTTCCGCTCTCAAGCCCGGACCATAAGTGCAGGCCGGCTGCCGCATCCACAGCTGGGTTTTCCATAACCCCTTCTTCCACCAGCAGGTAGGCTCCGGCATCTTCTTCGTTGGGTTGGAAAACAAATTTGATATTTCCTTTTAGTTTGTCCCGGTAGCCTGAAAGAATTTTAGCGGCCACCAGAAGCATAGCGGTGTGGCCATCGTGGCCACAGGCATGCATGATACCCTCGTGCCTTGATTTATAGGAAAACTCGTTTTCCTCCTGGATTGGCAGAGCATCCATGTCGGCTCTGAGCAGCAGGTTTTTCCCGTCCTGCCCACCCCGGAGCAGTCCTATCACCCCTGTTTTCGCCATTTTAGATACTTCCAGCCCGCATTCTTTCAGGTAAGAAGCCACTATACCCGAAGTTCGGTGTTCTTCGAAACCCAGTTCCGGGTACATGTGGAAATCTCTTCGCAGCTCGATTAATTCTTTCTGCAAACCAGTCAATTGTTCACTGATACTCACCATATCAACCGCCCCTGCCAGTGTTTTTTTAACCCTAAATAACCGGAAATCTTATGATCCAGGGATAATTCTTATAGCGTTTTCAAAAATAATACCTGAACACACTTAAGCGTAAAAGTAAAACCGTTCTGTTTTGCATCATAAGCCACCTTTTTGGCGAAGCCTGAAATCTTTTTTAAAAAGCTGCAGGATTATTATAATAATAAGCATGGCAATGAGTCGACCCTAAAAAAACCCGGCTTAAAAAACACCGGTGACGTAATTGTTAAGTGTCTTTACGAGAATAGTGATTTAAATAATTCCTGCGCATAAAAGCACACTCTTCAGGGTCAATCGGTTTTACCCTCCCCAGCAAGGAGGCAGTGATAAACGCTTTGCAATTTTTATCGAAAATGAGCGCAGCAGCTTCGGCATCGCTTTTCCGCGGCCCGCAGCAAAGGGCGCCGCTGTCACTTAGCAGGACAGCGTTGCTATCGCTGAGCCGATCAACTACCTCTGCGGCCAGGTCATTGATATCTAATCTTTCGGGCATTGCGGGCGCTTTGGTCCCGATAATCTGAGCAAAATCATCCAGTAAAGGGAACAGATCCCCGCCCGTCCTGGAAACAGCAAGGATATCTGGTGTAACGGCATGGATAATAGCCCCGACTGCTTTATAGGTCCTGTAGATAGAGCGATGAACCTGCACGGCATCCCGGCAGGACCGGGGAACACCATCGCTTGAGGCTTCACCGGAAGTTGAGGAGGTAAAGCTATTCCCCTCCAGGTCGGCCGCTAATATTTTATCGTTATTTTTCGGGAAAGGATCTCCGGGCTTTCCCCCGGGATAAAAGATGATCTCTTCTCCTTGCCGGACGCTGTTAAAAAAAATATATTTGGGAGAAATCCGGCCCTTGTTGTCAACTGTCACCGGTTCTTTGAAGTCCACCCTGCCGGGACGGTGCTCCCGGGCAAAGTATTCCCTGATCTGATCACAGTCGGCTTTCATAACCCTTTTCGCATCCCTTCCCCTGTGCTGCTTTAGATATTCTACCCTTATGTATTCAAGACAAGCTTTCTCAAGGCTCAAGGCAATACTGAAAGCTTCTTGGCTGTCAACTCCCAGGCAGAGCGCGCCATGTGCAGAAATTAGAAAGGCTTTCCCCTGGGATCTCTGCAGCGCCAGGGCCACATTTTCCCGCAGCTCTTTAGTTCCGGGCAAAGCATAAGCCACGGAACAAACTTTATCACCAACAAAACTCGCCGCCGCTGGGCCAACTGCACTCAGATCTATATCATCCCGCAGAGCGCTTACCGCTGAAGCGCAGGGCTGATGGGTGTGAATGACAAAATTGACATCAGGCCTTTGCCGGTATACCTCTGCATGGACACCCACTTCTGAAGAAGGTTCAACATTACCCTGATAACTGCAGTCTTTCAGGTTGACTATGACTATTTCAGCCGGCGTAAGGGAACGGTATGATTTGCCACTGGGCGTAATTAGAAAGCAGTCTGAACCGATCCGGCAGCTGACATTACCCCAAGTTCGGGCAATCAAACCCTTTTCTACAAGCTGTACTCCCACTTCTATAACAGCATCTCTGGCTTTCTCGATATCCATTTGCAGCAGATCCCCTTTTTTCAACTTGTGAATGCTGCCTGCAAAACATTGATCTTACCCTGCAGTCTTTTTAATTATCAACTAAGCCCGATATTATTCGATCACTTCAGCCTCCAGGGTTAACACGTTTGAAATACGGGCTTCTTCGGGCTCTCCTTCTTCAAACTGGTATCCAAAAATAGCAAACTCGAATTGGCCAGTCCCGGCCGGAGTGATCCTGAACCAGATCAAACGGGTCATGTCCTCATCAAAATCAGCTCCTTCCGGAGGGCCAAAGTCAACATTAAGGTAATCATTGTCTTTCTCGATAATAGCCTTGACCCTTTCTTCGGGGACATCTTCAATCGGGAACCACAACTCCTGTCTGGGATCAAGCCATTCCAGATCCAGGTAATCAGGGATACCGCTGCCCTGGTAACGAACTGCTGCCAGTTCACGGCCGGATGTAGCGCTTATAGGCAGAATATAACTTTCACCGACCTTCCAGGTTACCTGCAGGGTATCTTTATCGGGCTGTTCTAATTCCAATCCCTGGGGCTCCCTTTGCAAATTTTCAAAGGCGGTTACTTCTTCAGGAATGCCCCAGGTCATAGTGACCGGCTTTTCTACCACCTCTTCAGGCTGACAGCCTGAAGCTGCAAAGCTGAACGGTATGACCAGGAGTAAAATCGTAATTATGCAAACGCTCTTAAACACTACTATCTCCTCCTAACCTGAACGAGCCAGTTTCATAAAAGTTGGTTTTCAAAATGAGTCCTATTAAACCCACCCTACATCGGCGTTTCCGGGATCGCTTCAAAATGTCTTGCCAAATTAATGCAGGATTTCAGCATTAAGGGCTTAACTGATGATGCCATTTAATCAATACTAATACTCCGCCAACGACCATGACCAGAGAAACCATCTGGGCCAGGGTCAGGTAAAAAGCATATACTTCACTTACCCGGAAAAATTCCACCACAAAACGGTACCCTCCGATGAGGATTAAAAACCAGGCCAGGGTTGAACCGCCTTGATTGCCGGCCGCAAAATTTCTCCTGCTGATCCTGAGCAAAATAGCGGCCGCAATCATGATCATCAGGAATGAATAAAGCTGGGTGGGGTGGCGGGGAGCTGTATCAATGGCCTGGTAAACCAGGCCCCACGGCGCTTCTGTAACCTGTCCGTAGCAGCAACCGTTAAAAAAACAGCCCAGGCGTCCGATACCATAACCGACGGTAATAAAAGGCATGAAAAGATCCATCATCTTTCCGAGGGGCATGGCCCGAAACCGGGCATGCATAATCGCAGCGGGAATGCCCAGGATCAGAGCTCCGTGAAAAGCAAAACCGCCCCGCCAGAGTTCCAGGATCCTTCCCAGATCTTGGCTGTAGAGTTCCCAGTTAACAAACACAAAGGCCAGGCGGGCCCCGACGATGGTACAGATAATTGCCATCAAGAGAGCCTCACCGCTGTATTTAGCAATTGCCGGAGGCAGTTTTCCTTGGGCCTTAAGCCGGGGGCTTTCATAAAACCGGGCTAAAACTACGGCTGTAATGATCGCTGCAATAACAAAAACCAGGTAGGTCCGGAATGTAAAACCTCCCAGTGTAAACAAAACGGGCATCATATTTAAAACCGCTCCTCAGATAACCGGGATTAGATATAGACCTTTTCCTTTATTGTAACAGATCATTTAAAACAGCTGGTAAGCAGGGCTGCTGCCAGCAGTTAAGGCTTTTATGCAAAAAGGTTCTCCGGCTATCTGAAGAAAGGAAATTTTTAAGCCCACTCCCGGTAATAGTGAACAAAGTGGTGGAGGGGCCCGCTGCCTTTGCCAATGTTAATCCCTTCAGCCAAAGCTGCGAGCAGGTACTCCCTGGCCAATCCGACGGCTTCGGGCACCTCCGGATTCCTGGTCAGCATAGCCGTTATAGCGGCGGCATATGTGCAACCGCTGCCGTGTGTGTTGCTTGCCGCCAGGCGCGAAGAAGTATAATACCTGAATTCAGAACCATCATATAGGAGATCTGTAACCGTGTTGCCTTCCATATGGCCGCCTTTCACCAGGACCCAGTCCGGGCCAAGCGAAAAAATAGACTGCGCGGCGGCTTTCATGTCTTCAAGGTTTTTCACCTCTTGATCGGCGAGGATCGTCGCCTCATCGAGGTTTGGCGTAACAATTGCAGCCAGGGGAAGCAGTTCTTCCCGCAGGGCTTTTATAGCTGCCCTTTCCACTAAAACATCACCGCTCTGGGCCACCATGACGGGATCAACTACCAGGGGGCCCAGGTTATAACGTCTTATCACCTCTGCCACGGCATTAATAATATCCGGGTTGGCAAGCATACCAGTTTTCAGGGCATCAACACCGATGTCTTCTACTACCGCTTCCACTTGCTTTGCCACAAATTCCGCCGGTAAAGAATGCACACCGGTAACCCTGCTGGTATTTTGAGCGGTAACCGCTGTTACAGCGGAGGTTCCGTATACCCGAAGGGCGGCGAAGGTTTTCAGGTCAGCCTGAATACCCGCTCCGCCGCCCGAATCAGATCCGGCCACAGTAAGCACTTTTTTCATTGTTAATCACCTTTCAAAAAGGAGCAATGTCAATTGCAAGTGGCAGCAAATTCCCATGACGCCCGGGTTATACTACTGCTCCTGGCTGTCATCTTCTTCGGGTTTGATCCCCTTGCTGATAGCGCTGTTGACTTCCTGCATCAGTTTATTAAACTCTTCCTGGGCTTTTGCATAAGCCTGGATAGTCAGATTAGCATTCATCTGCTGTTTCAAATCATTAAATTGCTGTAATTGTTCCTCGCTGGGTTGGACTCCGGACTGCTGCGCAAACTGGATATTTTGCTGCAATTCCTGGATCTTTTCGATCATCTGATTTGCTTCCTGGTTTTCCTGGACATTTTGGCTGGTTCTTTCCAGCTCCTTATATTCCTCTGTCTTGGAGATCTCATTACCAAGTTCTTTAGCTTTCTTTTCAACATCCATTCAAAAATAAACCTCCTGAAATTAATTTAGATCCTTTCACAGATCTAGCTATAATTGGAACCCTTCTTGATCGAATGCCGGGATTCCTTCTACTAACAATAATTTAAGCCAACTTTTTATTAAGCTCATAAATATGCCCCGTTCTTACCACCGGTACACCGCACAGGCGGGACTATGATCGGGCATTTGATCGCCTTTCACGGCATAAACGTTTCCGTTGTGCAAAAACGTCTCGGCAGCAACCAGGTCAATTAAATCCTCATTACCGGTTAAGGGTCCTTCGCTATATTTGACCGTTTCGGTTTCAGGATCGAAAAAACCCCATTGCTGAACACCGACAGTCACAAAAATATCGCTGATCCGGCCATGAAATGCAGCCGGCACAATATCGGTCAGATCATTGGAAGCTTTTCCGGTTCCGGCCAGTTCCAGGTAACGGGCTTTTGCCTCTTCTTGCTTTTGTTCAAAGTAAGGCCGGACGATCTCCCAGGCTTTGTGATGCAGCTCCTGGGCGCTCATGTGCTCAGGATTGCCCTTGATCCCCTTTTCAAATAGAAGCGGGTATTTGCTGGCTTCCCGGTAAGTTGAAAAAAGTTGATCCACACAGGCCAGAACCATAGGAGCAGAGTTTTCATCCAGCTTGTCCTGCAGCTCCCTGTCGATAAAGCGAAGATACTTAAGCAGCTTCTCTTTCTGAATACTGTCTATCTCTCCCCCGTGACCATGATAAATCGCCGAACGCTCATCACCGGTAGCCGGGGCCCTGGTGTGGAACTGCAGGTACTCCTCCGGCAGTTCGCTGGCAAATTTTTCTTCAAAACGCTGGCCAATATCGCTGATATCAATTTCTTCCATCAAGACACTTGTCCCACGTAAAAGGCGGGCATCTTTCTGGCTCAAGGCCAGCACATAAAACTGCCCGTCTGATGCAAGAAGGCTGAAAAGGGGTTTGATATGAAAGCTTTCCCTGACTACCGATATCTCTTCGAATTCCACCGGCAGCCGATAATAACGGCTTAACTTCGGAGAAATGAAAAAGGCAAAGCCATCGCTATGTTTGGACCAAAAGTAGTTGTCATCAATTAATTTTCTGGCCGGTTCCAGTAATTCTCTTAAATCCTGGTCGCTATAGCCCATAGTTTCAAGCTGTCTCGCAGCTTCCGCAACCAGGTTCTTGAAGCGGATAGAATTGGCTTTCGCTTTCTCCCTGCCTTTTTCGGTAGGCATATATAGCGAGATACACGGTCCATAGCCCCTTTGCTCCAACAACTGTTTAACTTGCTCTCTATTTAATACTTCCATGCTATTACCCCCTTACAATATAATTGTGGGTGTAAATTGCTTTATTGTCAAATAGGTCGGCCATTGCCTCTCCTTAATGCCTGTTAATATTAAAGGGTAGGGCTAGATCATCAGTCCCGGAGGTGGCTGATGAGGGATGCGGGCCACTTCCTTGTTGCCAAACCTGAACACAGCTTCTTTCCCGTCGGTTATATGCCCAACGTCAGCCACAGCCACCCCTTTAGAGCGAGCTGTGTCAATAATTTCCGCCGCATCACCCGGGGCTACCTGGAAAATCATCCGGGCCTGAGTTTCGCAAATCAGTATCTCTTCGGGACTCAAGTTTTTCTTCTTGACAGGAGCCAGGGCCAGGTCAACCTCGGCCCCCAAACCGCCAAAGCGTACTGATTCGCTAACCGCAGCTCCGATACCGGCCGCGCCAAGATCGGAACAGGCGTTTATACCACCCTTTTCTATGACAGCCAGGGCCGCTTCCATAGTCTGTTTCTCTTCTTTAAACAGGGCTTCTGCCGGACGCATTGTTTCCACCAGGCCTGCCCGGTAAAGAGTGTCGTTGCCATCATCACCGGTCTCTCCAATTAAGATCAGGCGATCACCCGGGTTTTTCGCCGGCTTTGTCAGCGGCCTCTCTATAACCATCCGCCCGATAACAGCAGCTACCACAGCCGGAACCACATCGCTGAAAGAAGTAGAGAGGCCGCCCCCAACGACAAATACACCCATTTCTTTACACATGTCGTGTATTCCCCTGACAATCAAGTTAATCCTTTCTCCGCTGGTCATCGTCACACATTCACCGCAGGTACATTTACCCTGGAAACCGCAGGACCCGACAATCACTTCTTCATCTAAGGGTCTGGTCCCAATAAAGTCCAGTAGAAAAAGGGGCCTTCCGCCCATGGCCACCACATCACGCATCGCTCCGCCCGCACCGGTTGCCGCGCTGTCGTAAGGCCGGGGAACACAGGGAGAACAGTGGCTCTCCATTTTAGCCACCACCAGCCCATCATCACCGGGCATCTTGAATACAGCCGCATCGTCATTGGCATCAGGACCAACGAGCAGTGAGCCCGGTGAACCTTTGCCAACCATTTCATTTAACTTTTTGAACATGCCAAAATCAATGGCCTGATCGATGTTGTGGTGCAGGTGGACGAACAGGCCGTGCATTAAAGCTCTTTCCACGGAATTCATCAGAAATGCCCTCCTTATTTAAACTCCTTGCAGTAATTATAAACTATCGGGCTGTGAAAACAACCGGAATACCGGCCCAGGGCTAAAAATCGCAGCGTTATTAATCTTTTCAAACAAATAATTTATTCCTATAAAAATAATAGAAGCGAAATAAATATTTATCTTGATCACAATTGGACAATTTTATGGTATCGTATTAGTTGAGCAACAAATTCTTGCCTGCCAGGCGTTGTCTTTAACGGAGAACAGGGCAACTGATAACCTGGAAAACTTGAATATTACTAAAAAGAGGATGGGTTAAAAATGAAAAGAAAGTGGGACCTGGATGTCCGCAGCCAGAGCATCGAAGCTGCCGAACAAGGCCGGTACAACCTGGTAATTATTGGGGGCGGCATAACCGGCGCCGGAATTGCCCGGGAATGTGCCCTAAGGGGAATATCATTCTGCCTTCTTGAAAAAAACGATTTTGCTTTCGGCACTTCCTCAAGGTCTTCAAAACTATTTCACGGCGGGATGAGGTACCTGACTTCAGGAGATTTCGGGCTGGTCCGGGAATCGACGGGCGAAAGAAACTGGTTGCGGTGTCACTTCCCCAACCTGGTAAGACCACTGGGCTTTGTATATCCTTCTTACCAGAATTACAAGGCCAGGCCGCACATAGTAAAAATTGGCGTCAAGCTGTATGATATTATTTCAGACTGGTTCAGCGGGTTTAAGAACTACCGGAAGGCAAAGATATTTAAAAAGGATTTTATAGAAGAATTTGAACCGGCTATTACTACCGAAGACCCGGACCTGGGCAAGATGCTCATGGCCGGATTCTATTACGATACCAACTGTGACGACGCCCGGGTAACTTTAGAAACCATCAAGGAAAGCCTCGATTACTCGGAAGGCCGCTCCGCAGCCATCAACTATGCCCGGGTAACCGATTATATCAAGGATTCCTCGGGTTTGGTCAGGGGCGTAAAAGTCAAAGACACCCTTAATGGAAAAGAATTCCAGGTCATGGGCCAGGCAGTGGTTTCGGCTGCGGGAGTCTGGACCGACCAGGTCCTGGCCGGGTCAAACTACGATCAGGAAAGGATTTACCCTACAAAAGGCGTACATGTGGTCGTCCCGAATGAGCGGATCGGAAACCGAAACGCCTTCAGTTTAATATCTATTGATGACGGCCGTTTTTTCTTTGTGCTTAACCGGGGCAGTGTGTCTGTGATCGGAACTACCGATACTAACTATTATCGCGAATCCTCCAATTTGGATGAGCCCTGGTGTAATAAAGAAGACTGCGATTACCTGCTGCGAACAGTCAACAAGATGTTCCCGCGGGCGAGGCTAACCTATAATGATATCATTGCCACCTTTGCCGGAATCAGGCCTTTAATCAGGCAGGAAGGGGCCCAAAATGAATCGGATGTCTCAAGGAGGCATGAGATATTCCAAACCGGAGACGGCATTGTGGCCATAGCCGGGGGCAAATCAACTACCTATCGCCGCATGGCTGAAGACCTGCTCTTTTACCTGGTTGAGAATAATTACCTGGAACAGTTTGCCAGAGCCGAACACCATAAACGGAACTTCTCACGCCAACCTTTCAGGATTGCCCTGGACAGGAAGGAATTCGACCGTATTATCTCCGAAAAAAAACTGGGGGGGAGGGTCCATCCCTCCATGTTGGAACATTTTCACCGCCAGTACGGACGGGGTGGGATAGAAATACTTGAAAAAATTGATGCAGCCCCGCAATCGGGAGTTTCTCTTCTGGAGAGCTACCCGCACTGCGAGGCTGAAATTCTTTACATCCTGGACCGCGAATGCGCCCCCAAACTGATCGATATCCTTTGCCGCAGAACTGAAGCGCAGTGGCTGATATGGCATCACAAACAGCCTGAACTGGCCCGGGCCGTAGCTGATATCATGGCTGCCCGTTACAACTGGAGCGAAGAACGGAAGGAGGCGGAAATTACAGAATACCTGGAATACATCGCCAACACTGTCCGCTTTGTTACCGAAACCAACTTCGAGGACCACTCCAGCCCAGTGAGCTGATCCTGATACAGCTTAGCTATACAAACTTTCGATTTCTTCAGCATAGTTGTCGATGACAACCCGACGTTTTAGCTTCATAGTCTGGGTTAACATGTTGTTTTCCACAGTAAAATCTTCCTTTAAAAACAGGTATTTTTCAGGGATTTCGTAGCGGCCGAAGGTTTTGTTCAAGTGACTCTTAATTTCTTCGGTCAGCATAGCTTTAAATTCATCATTGGCCAGCAGAGCTTCCGGTTCCCCCGACACTCTCTTTTGATCAGCCCAGCGCCTGGTTACCTCAAAATCAGGTAAAACCAGGCAAATATTATAAGGCTTGCCATCCCCGTAAACCATGGCATTGGCCACGTAAGGCAGCAGCTTAATCTCTTCCTCTATCACAGCCGGAAAGACATATTTGCCGTTTGAGAGTTTGTACTGCTCTTTAATCCGTCCTGTGATCCAGAGGAACCCATCTTCGTCAAAATAGCCGCGGTCACCGGTGCGAAAACCGCCATCGGGCATAAGGACTTTGGCCGTTTCTTCAGGCTTGTTGTGGTAACCCTTCATGATATTGGGCCCGTAGACGATAATTTCGCCATCCTCGGCTCCTTCTTCTGAAGCTGATTGATCAATGACTACTTTTTGCCCGTCCAGCACCTTGCCGACACTGCCTATCCGCCAGGCACCGGGACTGTTCATGGTTACGGCTGGAGCGGTTTCAGTTAAACCGTAACAATCATAAGTGGGTATGCCAATGTCATAAAAAAACTCGGCAATTTCCTTGTTCATCGCCGCACTGGCCGTAAGGGCGCCTGTTACCCGGCCTCCCATAGCCTCACGGACCTTGGAAAAAACCAGTTTGTCCAGCAGACGGTGCTTGATATTTACCGACGGACTGTCCTGTCCTTTATCGGCCAATTCACGTTTCTTTCTGGCTGTGGAGCAGGCAGCATCAAAAAGTTTTTTCTTCATTCCGCCGGCATCATTCATTTTAATCTGGATACCGTCATAGATTTTGTTAAAAACCCGGGGCACCGAGATCAGGTAAGTCGGTTTGATGATCTGCAGATCTTCAGCCAGGGTGGATACATCGCGCATGAACCCGAGAGATCCCCCAAACTGGACCCAGTTGTTAAGCTCTGCGCTCAGGGCATA